>ASPC01000036.1 GCA_000405345.1 Atribacteria bacterium SCGC AAA255-N14 | reverse complement strand
CATGTTTTAAGGCATTCATTTGCCACCCATCTCTTAGGAGGTGGAGCGGATTTACGTTCTGTTCAGGAACTTTTAGGCCATGAGAGTTTATCTACTACTCAAATATATACTCATATTACTAAAGAAAGATTAAAAGCAATTTATAAAAAATCTTACCCCAGGTCTTAGTTTTAAAAGTTTAAAGGAGATGAAATAAAAAATGTTTAAAGGAACTACAATCTTAGCGATAAAGCATAAGGGCGAAGTAGCTATTTCCGGTGACGGTCAGATAAGTATGGGAAATACTATTATGAAAAATAATACTAAAAAAATACGAAAACTTTATGATGATAAAGTGCTTACCGGATTTGCCGGAGCAAGTGCTGATGCCATGACCCTATTTGAAAAATTTGAAAAGAAGATAGAAGAACTTCATGGAAATTTACCTAAGGCGGTTATTTCTTTGGCCAAAGAGTGGCGAACTGATAAAATATTAAGAAAATTAGAAGCGATATTAATTGTTGCAGACAAAGAACACATATTTATAGTTTCCGGAACTGGTGATATAATAGAACCGGATGATAATATCGCAGCTATCGGATCAGGTGGTCCTTATGCATTTGCGGCAGCAAAGGCTCTGGTTAAGTATTCGAATTTATCTGCTCACGAAATAGCTTTAGAATCATTAAAGATTGCTGCTTCAATTTGTATCTATACAAACGATAAAATATCAGTAGAAAAATTATAATAAAAAGGAGGAACCATAATTGATTAACGACCTGACCCCTTTACAAATTGTTTCTGAACTTAATAAATATATAATTGGGCAAGATAATGCCAAAAAAGCAGTAGCTATAGCTTTACGAAATAGAATTAGAAGACAAAAATTATCCCCGGAATTGATAGACGAGGTCACTCCAAAGAATATTATAATGATCGGGCCTACCGGAGTTGGAAAAACAGAAATTGTTAAAAGATTATCAAAATTAGTGAAAGCCCCCTTTGTAAAAGTTGAAGCAACAAAATTTACCGAAGTAGGTTATGTAGGAAGAGATGTAGAATCTATAATTAGAGATTTAACAGAGGTAGGTGTTCAACTGGTTCGTAAAGAATGGGCCAGTAAGATAGAAGATAAAGCTAAACAATTAGTCGATGAAAAAATAATAGATTATTTATTCCCGGTATCAAAAAAAGGGAAAGAACAAAAGACAAATTTATTAGATGGTTCATTTTATTCTGGAACTGAAGAAGAAGAAGAAGAAGAAAAGAAAGAATCTTTTGATGTTTCAACAAAAAAAGATGAAAGAGAAGAGAGATTTGAAAGGACTAGAAAAAAGTTTGAAGATAAGTTAGAAAAAGGTGACTTGGAAAATAGATTAATTGAAATCGAAGTTGAGGAAAACATTAAGTCGACAGTAGAAGTTTTTTCTAATGCCGGAATAGAAGGAATGGGATTCAATTTTAAAGACATTATGGGTAGGATGTTTCCTCAAAAAAGAAAAAAACAAAAAGTTACAATTGCAGAGGCTCGCAAGATATTGCTTTATGCTGAAACTCAAAAGTTGATAGATATGGATGAAGTAATTCGAGCTGCCATTGATAGGGTGGAAAATTTAGGGATTGTTTTTATTGATGAAATCGATAAAATTGCCAGTCAGGAAAAATCATACGGACCAGATGTATCCAGAGGAGGAGTTCAAAGAGATATATTACCTATTATTGAGGGTTCAACAGTTATGACTAAACATGGAGCAGTAAAGACCGACCATGTTTTATTTATAGCTGCCGGTGCTTTTACCACTTCAAAGCCTTCTGATTTAATACCTGAATTACAAGGTCGTTTTCCTATTAGGGTTGAATTAAATATTTTAAATAAAGAAGATTTAAAAAAAATATTAACTGAACCCTGTAATTCACTAATAAAACAATACACAGCCTTACTTGCTACCGAAGGTTTGAAGATTGAAATTACAGATGACGCTATTGACGAGATTGCTGAAGCTTCTTTTTTGGTAAATGAGCAGACAGAAAATATTGGGGCAAGAAGATTGTATACTGTTTTAGAAAAATTATTGGAAGATATTTCCTTTAACGCCCCTAGTTTAAAAAAGAAGCAAGTTACTATTGATAAAAAATATGTCAAGAAAAAATTGCAAACCATTGTAAAAAGCGAAGATTTAAGCAGATACATCTTGTAATTGACCAATTCACCGATTTGCCAATTGACCGATTAAATCAGTCGTTAGTGAATATAACTAGCGTAGAGCAAAATTAGCGTGGAGCGTACAGCGTGGAGCGTATAGTAAAACAAGCGTAGAGCGTAGAGCGTGTAGTAATAAAACAAAAAATAAAAGCTAAAAGAGCAAAGCCATAATTCAAAATTAAAAACCTATATAGCTTTAGTGTATACACTTGGTTATCTAGTTAAAAATACAGGTTGCAAGTTACAAGAGTGGGGTATTTAGAAAGAGGAATACTATTTTTTTCTGTCTGCTGTCTTTTTTCTTCTTTCCTAACTATACGCTCCACGCTAAACGCTATACGCTAGTTTATACTCGATACTATATACTCGATACTATATACTCGATACTTTCTTTTATTATTCTTGATTTAGAAAATAAACTATGTTATACTATTTTTGATTTTATGCACTTATTATTCATAAGTTATAACGACTTATGACAATTTTGGAATCATAAGAAAAAATAAATAAAAAAATTAAATTGGAGGATAGTAGATGAGTGTAATTTCAATGAAACAATTACTAGAAGCAGGTGTACATTTTGGCCATCAAATGCGCCGATGGGATCCTAGAATGAAACCTTATATTTTTACAGATAGAAATAATATATATATTATAGACCTTCAACAGACTGTAAAATTAGTCCAGGTGGCCTATGATTTTGTAAGAGAAATATCTAGTAATGGCGGTAATATACTTTTTGTAGGAACTAAAAAACAAGCCCAGGAATCGATTAAAAATGAGGCTGAGAGATGCGGTATGTTTTATATAAATTATAGATGGTTGGGCGGAACATTAACTAATTTCAGTACTATTAGAAAAAGGGTAAAAAGGCTTTGTGAATTGGAGGAAATGGAAAATACTAAAATGTTTGAAGTTCTTCCCAAAAAAGAAGTAATAAGCTTAAAGAGAGAAAAAGAGAAACTTCAAAAAGTGTTAACCGGAATAAAAAATATGCAGAAAATTCCAGATGTTGTATTCATAGCTGACCCAAAAAAAGAGAAGATTGCAGTTGCTGAAGCCAATAAACTTTCTATTCCTATTGTAGCCATTGTGGATACAAATTGTAACCCGGAAGAAATTGATTTTGTGATTCCCGGGAATGATGATGCAATAAGAGCCGTAAAATTAATTTCTTCAGTTATAGCTGATGCAGTTATTGAAGGAAAAAAGTCAGTCATTGAAAAAGAGGTTAAACTGGTTAGTTAGGACACAAAATATCAATTTAGACGAAGCAAGGAGATAAGAATGAACATTAGTGCCCAGATGGTTAAAGAATTACGAACAAAGACAAGTGCCGGAATGATGGATTGCAAGAAAGCTTTAAAAGCTGCCGATGGAGACACAGAAAAAGCAATTGAATATTTACGTAAAAAGGGAATGGACACAGCTTCATCTAAGCTTAACAGGAAAGCGTTAAACGGAGCGGTAGGATCCTACATTCATTTATATGGCAAAATTGGGGTTTTAGTCGAGATAAATTGTGAAACAGATTTTGTAGCTAATACTGAGGAGTTTAAACAATTTGTAAAAGATATCGCCATGCAAATCGCAGCTTCAAATCCTAAATTTATTACCAGGGAAGAAGTCCCCAACGATATAATTGAAAAGGAAAAAGAAATATTTTATGCGCAAGTTGAAAAATCAGGAAAACCCGCCCCGGTTATTGAAAAAATTGTAGAAGGTAAATTGTTAAAATATTTCAAGGAAAACTGTTTAAAGGAACAAATATTTATTAAGGATAACAGCAAGAATATTAATCAGTTAGTATTAGAGTTAATTGCTAAATTGGGTGAAAATATTGTAATTAAAAGATTTGCCAGATTTCAACTTGGCGAGGAAATCTAATTCGTATCTCGTATATAGTATATAGCATATAGCAAAGAAGATAGAATTCAGGAGCAAGAAGCCAGTAGTCAGAACAATCCGTTTCTCGTGAAGAAAATAGAAATTCAGAATCCAGAAGATGGAGCGAAATTGAGATCCGAACGCAATACGATATACGATATACTATATACGAAAATATGGTGAAGGATGAAAAAATGAAAAAACCTGTATATAAAAGAATTCTCTTAAAACTTGGTGGTGAATCATTATGCGGGAAAAAAGGCTTTGGCATTGATATCCAAAAGATTAATTTTATTGCTAAAGAAATTACCGAGATAAAAGATTTGGGAGTGCAAATAGCGGTAGTGATTGGAGGAGGCAATATCTTTAGAGGTCAAGAGGGAAGCGAAAAAGGTATAGATCGGGTTTCGGCTGATTATATGGGTATGTTGGCAACTATAATAAATGCTTTAGCACTTCAAGATTCTTTAGAAAAATTAAATGTTGAAACAAGGGTACAAACTGCAATTGAGATGAAAGCAATTGCCGAACCATATATCAGAAGAAGGGCTATTAGACATTTAGAAAAAGGCAGAATAGTAATTTTAGCTGCTGGAACGGGAAATCCCTACTTTACTACAGATACCGCTGCCGCCCTAAGAGCAATTGAGCTAAATACGGAAGCAATTCTTAAAGCTACAAAAGTTGATGGCGTATATGAATCCGATCCTTTAAAAAATTTAAAAGCAGTGAAATTTAAAAATCTAGGTTTTCTCGAGTTTTTAAATAAAGGTTTAAAGGTTATGGACGCAACCTCTATTTCTTTGTGTATGGAAAATAATATTCCGGTAATCGTTTTTAATCTTAATACTGTTGGAAATATTAGAAGGGTTGTATTTGGTGAAAAAATTGGAACAATAGTGAAGGGAGAATAAATATGCTGCCAGATTTATTAAATGAAACAAGGGTTAAAATGGAAAAAACAATTACAGCATTAAGAGATGAATTTGCTCACATACGAACAGGAAGGGCTTCTTCAAACTTAGTAGACCGGATAAAAATATCCTATTATGGTACATTAACTCCCCTTAAACAATTAGCAAATATATCTATTCCAGAAGCGAATTTAATAGTTATTCAGCCCTGGGATAAAAATTGTATTTCTGAAATTGAAAAAGCTATATGGAAATCTGATTTAGGATTAGCCCCATCGATCGATGGTAATATTATTCGACTTACAGTGCCACCACTAAACGAGGAAAGACGAAAAGAGTTGGTAAAACTGGTAAAGAAAGAAGCCGAAAATGGGAAAATAGGCATAAGAAACATAAGAAGAGAAGCAAATGATTTAGTAAAAAAAGATGAGAAAGAAGGTAATACTTCAGAAGACGAATGTAAAAAGTATCAAAATAAAATTCAAGAGTTAACAGATGAGTATGTAGAAAATATTGATAAGTTATTGGAGCTTAAAGAAAAAGAAATTATGGAAGTATAGAAATTGTTTTGTAATAAATAAAAATAAAGGAGATTTTAAATGGCTCATAAAATTACTGATGAATGCATTAAGTGCGGTATCTGTGTTGACGAATGCCCCGTAGAAGCAATTTCTGAAGGAGATGAAACTTATATAATTGATAAAGATAAGTGCACAGATTGTGGAGCTTGTGCTGATGTTTGTCCGAGTGAAGCAATAATAAAGGAATAATAAATAATAAAACCCCCTTCTCATTTTAATCTATATTAAACTATTTTGTATTAATATAATTTAAGGGGGTTTTTTTATAGGTGATGATTATTAGAAATTTTAAGATTAATAGAAATGAATTATTTGATAAAGATAAATTACCTCAACACCTTGCAATAATAATGGATGGAAATGGGCGATGGGCAGAGAGAAGGGGATTACCTCGAAGTGCAGGGCACAGGGAAGGCGCAAAAGCAGTTAGAAGAGTAATAACTAACTGCTTAGATTTTAATATTCCTATATTAACCATTTTTGCGTTTTCTACGGAAAATTGGAAACGTCCAAAGAAGGAAATAATCTATCTAATAAAATTATTCGAAAGAGTTTTGAGCAGAGAAAAAGCGAACTTAGTTAAAAATAATATAAAGATAAATTTTATAGGAAGATTAGATAATCTGCCTAACTCACTTACTGAAAAAATGAAAGAATTGCATGAATCTACCAAGAGGAATAATAAACTTATTTTAAATATTGCTATTAACTATAGCGGAAGAACTGAAATTGTTGATGCACTAAAATCTATATTACTAAAAATAGATAATAAAAAATTAAGTATTGAAGAAATTAATGAAAATATTATTAGAGATAACTTGTATACCTACAATCTTCCTGATCCCGATCTACTAATTAGAACAGCGGGCGAAATGAGAATTAGCAATTTTATGCTCTGGCAGATTGCTTACACGGAACTTTGGGTAACTCCTGTTTTTTGGCCTGACTTCGACGAAAATAATTTAGTAGAAGCAATAAGAAATTTCCAAAAAAGAGTGAGAAAATATGGAGGAAAAATATAATAATTTTATAAAGAGAACTGCAACAACTATTATAGGGGTTTTTTTAGCTTTTTTAACAATATTTTGGGAAGGATTCCCTTTTTTTATCGTTGTTATAATAATAGCTTTATTGGGGTTAAGGGAATTATATAGCATAGCTGGCAAACAAGGATATAAACCATCATACATATTAGGCGCCATACTAATATTATACTTCATTTTTATATCAGTATATGATCTTTATAGTTTGAATTGCTATATTGAAAATACAATTATTACTTTTTTTATTATATTATCTTTTATTATACAATTATTTAGAAAAGATTTTTCCAAGGTATTAGCCGAGATATCCATTACAATTTTTGGAAGCATTTATCTAGGATATTTGTTATCCTTTATGATAAAAATAAAAGACCTACCCAATGGAAATTATTATCTCATTTCCCTGTTAATTGTTACTTGGGCCAATGATATTGGAGCTTATCTTATAGGTAGTTATCTTGGTAGAAATAAAATATTTCCTAAAATAAGCCCCAAAAAAACTATTGAAGGATCAATCGGTGGGATTATATTTAGTATTGCTGCTACATTTGCCTTAAATAATTGGTTAAATTTAACATTTAATGAATTAATTTCCCTCGGTTTGATTATAGCAGTAATAGGGCAAATTGGTGATCTGTTTGAATCAGTATTGAAAAGAGGTTCGGGAGTTAAAGATTCAGGGACTTTAATCCCTGGTCAAGGGGGAATGTTGGACTGTCTTGATAGTTTAATATTTACAGCCCCCGTATTCTATTATTATATAATTCTTTTAGCTTGATTGTCGGGATTTCCTTTTTCGGTGCACCCTGATTCGTATCTAGTGAATAATTATAGCGAAAAACGAAAAGCGCAAAACGTAAAGCTATAGCTCAAAATTTATAATTTGAATATAAAGTTTTATATATTGATTTTCACCTTTCTTATCTATATGTATATTACAAAAATAAAAAACTAAAGAAGCAAAAAACAGAACTTAAAATTAAATACTGAGATAAAAGTTTTTAATTTTAAATTATGTTTTTTTGCTTTTAGCTTTAATCCTTTCGCTGTATAATGATAAATGAAAACTGAAAAATAACATTTGAAACTAACGGTTAATTCACTAAGAACAAATTTTTGAAAGTAAGGGATTTAATAGTGAAGAAAAAAATAGTTATATTAGGTTCAACGGGTTCAGTAGGGCAACAAACTCTGGAAGTTACAAAACAACATCTAAATGAATTTGAAGTAGTGGGTCTAAGCGGCTGGGAAAATACAAAATTGCTTCAGGAGCAGATAAGTTTTTATAAACCTAAAATAGCAGTAGTTAAAAATGAAATTATTGCCAGGAATTTGAAAAAGAATTTAAACAAACAAAATAATATTGAAATATTATGGGGAACTAACGGATTAATAGATATAGCAACCTTAGAAGAAGCCGATATTATTGTAGTTGCCATCACCGGGATAGCATCTCTTATACCTACTTTTGAAGCAGTGAAAAAGGGGAAAAGAGTTGCTTTGTCCAGCAAAGAAGCAATGGTAGTAGGCGGCGAATTATTAGTGAGGGAAGCACTATCTAAAAATGCAAAAATTATACCGATAGATAGTGAACATAGTGCAATTTTACAGTGTTTAAAGAATGAGAAAAAAGATTGTGTTGAAAAAATTATACTAACGGCATCCGGGGGTGCTCTCTATAATTTTACCGAAGCTGCTCTAAAAAATGTAACAGTTGAGGACGCGCTGAATCACCCCACCTGGAAAATGGGGAAAAAGGTCACTATTGATTCGGCTACCTTGATGAATAAAGGATTAGAAGTGATTGAAGCAAAGTGGTTTTTTAATATACCGGCTAATAAGATAGAAATAATAATTCACCCCCAAAGTTATGTGCACTCAATGGTTCAATTTACAGATGGTACTATTTTAGCTCAAATAGGTGAACACGATATGAAGATTCCCATCCAGTACGCTTTATTTTATCCTACTAGAACTATTAATAACTTTCCACGCTTAGAATTAACCAAAATAGGACAATTAACTTTTAAGAAACCAAATTTTAGCAAATTCCCCTGTATTAAACTTGCCTACCAGGCATTAGAGATTGGGGGAACAATGCCTACAGTATTAAATGGCGCAAATGAAATTGCGGTTGATGCTTTTTTAAATAATCAAATAGGTTTTTTAGCAATTCCTCAAATTATTCAAGACACAATGAAAGAGCATAAAGCAAAGTATAATCCTAATATTAACGATATTTTAGATGCTGACTACTGGGCCAGGGAAAGGGCTTTAAATTTCTGTCTAAAAAAAAATAACTAAATTGTATTGCTATTTCAATGGGAATTTAGAAGCGAAAGATGAGAGAAAGGATAGATTCCCGTTTCCACGGGAATGACAGAAGTCGTTTAATTAAATTATCTTTTATCCTGTATTTTAATTGGACAATTGACCAATTAGTGAATTGGTTAATTGTATATCTTGTATTTAATGCTAACGACTATTCACTATTCACTAACGACTAGTACATTAACGACTAATTTAAATTGGAGTAAAAATGATTACTATAATTTCCTTTATATTCGTTTTTAGTATTTTAATATTTTTTCATGAATTGGGTCATTTTATTGCCGCAAAAGCATCCGGAGTAAGAGTATATAAATTTTCCTTTGGTTTCGGACCAAGAATATTAGGGTTTACAAAAAACCAAACAGAATACCTAATCTGCTTAATTCCTCTCGGTGGTTATGTAAAAATGGCTGGGGAAATGGGGCAGGAAAATGTTAAAGAAACATCAAAAGAAGAAGTGCCCGAAGAACAAAGATTTGACAAGAAAACATTGGGGATTAGAGCTTTGATAGTGGCCTTAGGACCTTTTATGAATATTGCAACTGCAGTGGTTATATTTAGTCTTATATTTTTTGTAAATGGGATTCCGGTGGTTACCAATTATGTATCGACTGTTGATGAAAATGGCCCTGCCGAACAAGCGGGCATACTTCCCGAAGATAAAATTATCGCGATTGATTCGATAGAAATGGAAGATCCTAATAAAATTGCAAATACTATAAATAAAAGTTCAGGAGAAGAATTACAGATAACCCTGGATAGGGAAGGGGAAATTATTGATGTTTTTGTAATTCCGAAATATGACGATGATTATAAAAAAAGGCTAATCGGAATTACCTTTGAAGTATATGTTGAAAAGATTAATATATTTTCAGCATTTTCCAAGGGCTTAATTGCAACTGGCAATATTATAAAACTAATATTTACCAATATAATAGAAATGATTACTGGAAAAGTTCCTCTTGAAATAGCAGGACCTTTAGGTATAGCACAAATGACCGGAGAAGCAGCAAAATTAGGTTTCGTAAACTTGCTATATTTTACCGCAATTTTAAGTATATTTATAGGAATATTTAATCTTCTTCCTATACCCATTTTAGATGGCGGTCAAATAATAATTTTAGTTATAGAAAAATTAAGGGGCAAACCCTTAGAAGCTGAAAAAATAAACTTTATGTATTTAATCGGAATATCTCTTATGATAATTATTTTTGTAATTGCCACTTATAAGGATATTTTAAGGCTGTTTGCCAAGTGAAAAATAAGGAAATTGTAAGTTATGTATAAGAGAAGAAAGACCAGAAGTATTGGAGTGGGTAACTTGGAAATTGGAGGAAATGCTCCAATTTCAGTTCAATCAATGACTAATACTGACACGAAAAATATCTCAGATACAGTATCCCAAATAAAAAGAATGGAAAAAGAAGGTTGTGAACTTGTAAGGGTAGCTGTTCCGGATTTAGAATCATGTTACTCGCTGCCGCTGATAAAAAAAGAAATTAATATACCTCTGGTTGCCGATATTCACTATGATTATAAATTAGCCTTAAAAGCAATCGAACTTGGAGTAGATGGATTAAGAATAAACCCCGGGAATATAAAAAATGTAGAAAGGCTTAAATTAATTATAAAATCAGCAAAAGAAAGAAATCTACCTATCAGGTTTGGTATAAACTCAGGTTCATTAGATAAAAATATATTAAAAAAACATAAAAAAGTAACTCCCGAAGCTCTAATAGAAAGTGCTGATAATATTATCAAGATATTGGACGAAATCGACTATCATAATGTAAAATTCTCCATTAAATCTACGGATGTAATTAGCACCATCGAAGCGAATAATATATTTTCCTCAAAATATGATTATCCTTTACATTTGGGGATTACTGAAGCAGGCCCGCCTTTTTCAGGCATTATTAAATCATCTGTGGGAATCGGTTCTTTATTATTTCAAGGAATCGGTGACACCATTAGAGTATCTTTGACCGGAGATCCCGTAAAAGAAATAAAAGTGGGGTACGAGATATTAAAAGCCTTACATCTTAGGCAAAAGGGCCCAAATTTAATTTCCTGCCCAACCTGTGGAAGATGTAAAGTAGATTTAGATAAAATTGTGAAAAAAGTAGAAAAAGAGATTTGTCATATCGATAAACCATTAACTATTGCAGTTATGGGTTGTATGGTAAATGGGCCGGGCGAAGCAAGAGAAGCTGATATAGGCGTTGCCTTCGATAAAGAAAAGGGAGTACTGTTTAAAAAGGGTAAGATAATCGCTAAAGATAGTGATAAAATAATAATAAGAAGATTATTGGAAGAAATTAAAAATGAGTAAAAAATGTTAGTTACGTTTCAAAAGTGGACTTTTTAAAATTCAAAAGTGGACTAAATTAAGCTAAAAAATTTGCTAATTATAATTTAAAATAAATCAATTAATTTTTTAAAAGTGAACCATCTTTAAAGATTAAAAATATACTATTTTTTTACTCTCTAGATGTAAATAAATTATTAGTTAAAAGGTTAAAGCTGGACTAAATTAAGCTCACTATTTTTAACTTTTTGAATACCTAAAAGTTCACCTTCATGCCAGAATCTTACTTCAGATATGCCAGATTCTTTATCTGGGCTAATCCGAAGTTGTATTCTCTCATGCAGTGGTGCTTTAGGTACTTTTAATTCTAAATTATTTATAGAAACTTTGCGATAAGAATTTACCATTCTCTCTACTCTTAAACAGAAGATATCCTTTACTGACTTAAAAGGTGGACTTATGGTAAATTCTCTAAAGAGAGATCTTTTCTCTCTTAATGCTCTTTGAAATCTGATATAGGGAATTTCCCCGGTGGTAGAATGAACTATTCTGTAATTATATTGTTGGACAAGATTATTCAAGATTAATTGGGCCTCTTTAATATCCCTAATATTCTCTCTGTAACAGGTCCTTACTAATCGGTCCTGAATCCATCTATAAGGTCTTTCAATTTTACCCTTTGCCTGTGGAGATAGAGCATAGGTTACCTTCACCCCACAATCATCTAAAACCTGTTTCCACTGAGGATCTGCCTCATCAGTAAGTTTGTAATGGTTTCTCCAGTAACTGTCTCTTCCCTGTACAAAGCGAAAGATTGAATGACTATCTACATAATAGGCCAGAGGAAACCCATATTTTATTAAAACATATTCTAAGGCCAGGATATGTTCCCAGGTGGTCTCTCTTTCTACCAGGACAGCATACAAGATCAGCCTGCTGTAATCATCAAGTGATGTAATCAGATACCATTTATTCGCATATTTAGAGAACTGATGATGGGAAGAATCATGTTGAATAAGCTCTCCCGGATAATTAGTTATTACTTCTCTATCATGTACTTTTCTCTTTGTCTTTGTAAGGTAAAAGCCATTTGTTTTTGCCCGGTTGATTATAGTAGTTAGAGATACCTTCTGGTTATATTCATTTTCTAAAATATCTTTTATATAACTGTAATTGTAACATCTAATCGGAGTTTCTTTTTCTTTAATTAAATTTTTTTCTGTATTTAATTCTTTTATGATATTTGTTTCAATGGCTTTATCAATCTTTCGATTGATTGTTTTTCTGTTATACTGGATAGAAAAATTGTCCGGACCTTTTTTATATCTATTCAATAATTCAAAGAATCTGCTTCTTTTGATTCTGAGAATCGATAAGATATGAATAATCTTGATTTCTTTATCCACATAACTTTTTAATATTAATTTTACTTGCTCATCTACAAAGTTTTTGTGTAATTGTTTAGACATAATTTAGAACCTCTTTTCTCTTTAGAATTTAGTTCTAGATTACATCTTTTTACTGTTTTTGATTAGTCCACTTTTGAAATGTAAATTATTAAAAAAATAGTCCACTTTTGATTTGTAAATAACAAAAATGAGTAAAAAATTGAAAACGATTATCTGATATGTTATAATTCCTGTTATATGTAAATTTATGGACAACATATTTAGAAATTATTCTATGTTATTTTATAAAAGTTTTATAAATTATTTTATAATTACTGAGGGGTGAATTATTTGTTAAATAAGATCATCGAAGAAGTTAAAAAAACTGAGACTGCTGCAGATAAAATTATTAAAGAAGCCGATGATAAAGCTGAAAAAATCATGAATGATGCTCACGAAGAAGCTGATAAGTTAATAGAAAGAATCAAAGAAGAAACTAAAAAAGAAGGAAAAGTAATAATTGAAAGAGAGGAAGAATCGGCCAGAATAGAAGCAGATAATATTAGAAAAAGTTGCGAAAGAGAAAAAGAAGAATTAGGTAGAAAATCTTTAAAAAATATCGATGAAGCCGCAAAAATAATAATTAAAAAAGTGATGGAAGGAAAATAATGGCTGTTTGCAAAGTAAAAAAGGTAAACATTTTTACTCATCTTGAGTTAAAAGACAATATTATTGAGGAACTCCAAAAAGCAGGCTGTATCCAGATAATAGATATTACATCTAAATTAAAGATATCCGGTTTGTTAGGCTTTAACGAAATAAATATTACCGAAAGCGACTCCGCATTGGCAGAAGTGAAATATTGCGTAGATTACCTGTCAAATATTCAAAGCAAATCCAAAAAATCAGATAAGTCTGTATCAACTTTGGACAACGTTTATGATTATAAAAAATTGTCTTCTTTATTTTTACAACATGATTATAAAAAAATCTATGAAAAGTGCGTAGAATCAGATGGAGACCTTAAAAAACTAAAAACTAGAGAAAATCATCTGAAAAATACTCAAGAACAGTTGGAAGAATGGAGAGAATTAGACGTAAAAATAGAAGATTTAGAAGAAACAAAAAATACTAGAACTATTACCGGAACTCTCTCTTCAAAAGATTTTATTTCTTGCCTGGAAGAAATAAAAAAAATAGGCAAAGAAATAGAAATAAAAAAAATTAGTGAAGACAAAAAACAAAGTAAGGTAGTCATTCTTTCAATATCTGAATACCATTCTTCTATTAAAAAAATATTGAGTAAATATAGTATTGACTATTTTAAAGCGCCCTTAGAATTCAGTGGAACTCCAAATGATATCTTGGGCGATATATCCGAAGAATTAAAAAATATTGAAGAAAAAAGAAAAATAATTTTTGATGCAAGTAAAAAGCTGAATAGAGAGAATTTATGGTTATACGCCGCTTTTGATTATCTATCCATCTTAAAAAGCAAAAAAGATATAGAAAAATATATCAAACAGACTAAAAAAGTAATAATTATCGAGGGATGGATTTTAGAGAAAGACCTAAATAAATTAAAAAATACATTATACAAAAAATTTAAAGAATTGTCGATAGTCTTTAGTGACCCTAAAGAAACTGATGATATACCGGTAGCTTTAAAAAATAATAAGTTTGTAGAACCTTTTGAATCAGTAACCGAACTGTATGGAATCCCCAAATAATTCTTTTCCGATTTACTGGGTATTATGGTTATGCTTGTAAAAGATGTTTTTTGTAGTATTTCTATTTCTTCAATTATTTGACAGCCTATTTCTTCGGTTATAAATATCACCGCATATTCTTCTTTTACTAATTTATTTAATATTTCTATAGATTCTTCCTTTTTCTTTACGGGAAATATAGAAACACCCAGCAATTTAAAACCTATTATCGTTTCTCTATTTCCCATTAAAGCAATTTTAGACATAAGTATCACGTACTCTTTCTTTAATTTTATCAGGAGATAATTTATTTAACTTGCCCGATAATATTATTCTAATATTTTTTATGTCGTTCTCTTTGGCGGTAATGAATCCCACTAACGGTTCAATCCCAAAGGTAACGTATTTTCCTATCTTTGAAAAATTTAGGATAAAATTATCTCTTAATTTTTCCAATTCCATTAAGGAATTATTCTTTTGAAAATAATTTATGCCCAGTTCTATTGTATCTTTATAATCGGTATATACAAGTTTTTCACACCAGGTAGATAAAGGAGAATCATATATTTCTATTAAGTTTTCCGTTTTAAAATCACCTTCGGGAATCAAGAACTCTTTGGTAAAAGCTTTTTTCTCCCCTCTTATCTTTGCTCTGACGCAATTAATTATATTATTAAGATCTATGTTTATTTTAATAAATCTTTTTAAAAAAAGTTCTTCTACTTCAATTATTTCTACTTCTCTAATTTTATTGAATATCATTATGTATCTTTCTTTATCTAAAACAAAATCTATTATCTCCGGGTCTTTATATTTACTATACTCGGAAAATGTTTTTTTAATTAGAAACTCAAAAGAATCGGGAATATCTTCATATTTTTCGTCTTTAATCGCTGAATTGAGTTTTCCTACATCTATAGTACTAATTGGTGAAATTAATTCATTAGAAAATTCTTTTTTTAGATATTTCGATTTTATAAGTATCTTGATATTATGAAAATCATACTTGGAGGCAAAGGTAAAATAAAGAAAATTAAAAGTAGAAACTAAAGAGATGCTTTTTATTATGTCATAAGTATGTAATAATTCTTGATTTAATGAAATCTCAAAATTTGAAGGATTATTAAGATCAAAAGAATAATCATTTAAATCACTTTCCGTTAATATTTTTATAGCAGAAGTGATATCACTTGATTTTATCATTCTATCTAATATTTCATTATTTAATAATTCTTTTTCTAACTTCTTTATTCTTCCATTAGCAAAAGCATATTCTTCTTGATTATTAGTATCTGCGGTAAAGTGTTTAAACATAAATAAACCCTTCTCTAATTAAACTACACAATATATATCATTATTAGAATATAAATTAGTCGTTAGTCTCAAATACAATTTTTAGTATATGGCTAAAAATTTAAAATTAAAAGCGAAAAACCATAATTCAAAACTTAAAACTTTCTCTCTCAGTACTAAATTTTAAGTTTTAGTTTTTGCATCTTTATTTTTTCATTTTTGCTATATAGCATGCAAGATAAGAAAGATGGAAATCAATAGATAAAACAATATATTTAAATTTTTAATTTTAAGCTATGGTTTTGCGTTTTGCGCTTTTCATTTTTCGTTTTATTACTATATGTTAATTAGGGCTTACGAAAAAAGGAAATTCCTATACAATTTAATCAAATAAAATTTTACTTACCTGCGTTTCTGATTCTTCTCTAACGTTTTTTAATAGTAATTCCAATGAAATATTTTTTCTTATCGCACCAGACCCAATAATTATTCCACCTTTTATCGTAAGGTAAGAATTAGATAATTTTAATTCACCCTTTTTGCCTTTGGCTTCTACTTCTTTGTTTGTATCTTCGATAAAAACTTTAGATATTCTATTTTTATCTGAATCCCCAATAAAGATAGTTTCATCGCCTTTTTCAATATTATCTAATATCAATTTTTTTATAAAGTTTTGATATTCTTTATTGCTTAATTTTAAAATGTTTTCCAGGGCATTACCAAAAACATCTCCCATAATTTTTTGCTTTTCTGATAGGATAGTTTTCTTTGCTCCTAAATTCGCCTCAGTTAATATTTTGCTCTTTCTTAAAGAAGCTTCTTGGTTGATCTTGTATAATATGGTCTTTTTTACATTATCTGCTTCTTTTCTACCTTTATTTTTAATATTATTTGCGTTATCTTCCGCCTTAGCAATAATTTTATCTGCTTGAATTTTTGCATCAGATATAATTTTTTCGCTTATATCTTTAATAGTCATATAATAGTCGTCCTTTTATATATTTATTCCATTAAAAAGTAACAGAGAAGCTAATAAAGAGAAAACTGCATAGGTTTCTACCATAGTAACCATTACTATTGCTTTTCCAATACCTTCCGGATTCCTTGCGGCTAAACCTATGGCTGCGGCAGCAGTTTTTCCCTGATACCATCCGGAAAAGAAGCCTACCACACCTACCGGTATACAGGCAAAAAATATTTGCATTCCCTGATCCAGTGTAATAGGAATGGGTGATCCTCCAAGAATCCCCGTTTTCATCAATACCCAGAATCCAACCAGTAAGCCATAAATACCTTGAGTTCCCGGAAAGGCTTGTAAAAATAATACCAAGCCAAATTTTTCCGGTTCTTCGGTTAATACTCCTATTCCGGCAGCACCGGCTATCCCTACTCCGATACCAGAGCCGGAACAGGCTAACCCTATAGCTATTGCAGAACCTAAGAATGCAATTACTATTCCTTGTGTAATCATCTTTCCCTCCTATTTCTAATTAATGATAAAGTTTAACTAATACTCCTAAGTCTTAACTTCCTTACGCGATACTCGATACGCGATACTCGATAGGAATTACTGTTTCCTAACTAGTTTGAACCTTTATATATTTTGTAATGACCTTAAAAGGTTTAAAGGGAGTTCCTCCACCTTCGTAAAACTTAGTAAAATATTCTACGTACTGTAAACGAGTTGAATGGATAAATGCTCCCATGCCGCTTATCAGCATATTAAAAAAATGTCCAATAATAAAAACTAAAGCTGCTAGAATAAAACCAACAAATGGAATATCCTTAAACAACATTACAAAGTTATTTACTACCACTGCCAATACTGCAGTAGATAATCCTAGGGCAAATAGACGTGAATAAGAAAGTATGTCACTAAAATAACCAATAATATCGTATAAACTTAGTACTCCACCAGCAGCTTTTAGTATAATATTCTTATTTGATCTTCCCTGTGTAACAACTACAGATAACAATCCTGCCCAAGTAATATATTTTGTGATAATTTTTAAACCCGCTAAAGAACCAACACTATTTACTAATATAGATAAAAGTAATCCGGAAATCAATAACAACCATGAGCCCTGGTCCATCAATCCTGTTTTAATCTTATTTTTTTTAACGTTTGCAATAAATTTAATAATAAACCCGGCGTAAATTTGGATTACTCCCAAAGATAGAGATATCAATAATAGAGGCATGGGGTCTTTTATCGGGTCAAGCAAGGATATTGTATTAATTAAAAAAGTTTTTACAAATAAAAGATTTTCTGGAAGATAATTAAGTGTATCACCCATCCAACTACCCATAATCGCCCCCATAATAAAAGTGGATATGCCCCCTAAGAAAAATAATCCAAAAAATTTCTTTGCCATTCCTTCAAATTTGAATTTTTTCAAAGCCAGGTAAGACAAAACAGCTATAACTAAGCCGTAACCGGCATCAGACAAACACATCCCAAAGAAAATAAAATAAAAAGGAGTAAATAAGGGAGTGGGGTCAAATTCAGTATATTTGGGGATTCCATACAGTTCGGTTACTGATTCAAAAGGTTCTACAAACTTATTATTTTTTAAAGCTACCGGTATATCATCAGTTTCTTTAGG
>ASPC01000035.1 GCA_000405345.1 Atribacteria bacterium SCGC AAA255-N14 | reverse complement strand
TTTTTAAAAGAACTGATTCTCTAAATTATGCTTTTTGTTATTTTAAATGTCTAATCTTTAAAGGTATTTATAACCCTTTAACTAAAAGATTTCCTAAAGAGAATAAAATATTATATAATAAAACAAATTTAATTTTAACTAAAAATATAACGAATATTTATGTTCAATGATAAAGACCTCAGAATTTTTAAAAAAGGAGTGAAGTGTTTTGGTTAAAAAACAAATGGTGACTGATTTAAGTTTGAATACACAGATTAATGATGTTTTTTTATTAAAAAATAAAGAGTTTAAAGTAAGACGGGATAAAAGAACCATAGATATGTTTTTTAAAATTGCCGATAAGACCGGAGAAATTGAAGCTATAAATTGGGATGTTTCTTCAGCTAAAGTAGAAGAGCTGGGCAAGATTGAATTTGCCCGAGTCCAAGGACACGTAACCAGAAAGAAAAGTGACGGGACCCTTCAGGCAACAGTTTCTTCTCTTACCGAAACCGCCCCCCTGGATTTAGATTATTCAGATTATTTGCCCCAATCAAAAAAAGATTTAGATAAACTGATGGGTATAGTATATTCAAATATAGAATCAATGAAAAATATTTATTTAAAGAGGTTATTAAAGACTTTTTTTGACGACCAGGAATTTGTAGAAAAATTTAAAAAAGCCCCGGCGGCTACAAAAGTACACCAGCCTTATCTTGGAGGTTTGCTCGAACACACCTGTAATTTAGTCAGGATTTGTGAAACAGTAGGTGATATTTACAAAGAGGTAAATCGTGACTTTTTGATAACTATGGCTCTACTCCATGATATAGGCAAAGTTAGAGAATATACTTATGACAGAGTAATTGAATATACCGATGAAGGCAAACTTTTAGGTCATATTGCTATAGGGTTGGAGATGATTGACCAAAAAATAAAGAGTTTGGATAATTTTCCTCCGGATTTAGAATTAATGATAAAACATACTCTCTTAAGTCATCACGGTCATTTTGAATTCGGCTCACCAAAACTCCCCAGCATATTAACTGCTATTGCTCTTCATTATGCTGATGAAATAGAGGCCAAAATAAGTGGTTTTATAAACATAAAAGAAGAAAGTGGAAATTTTAATGAAAAGTGGAGTAAGTGGATTTGGTGGTTAGAGAGACCGGTTTATTTAGACGAAGAAATAATATTAAAAGATAAAATAAGTGAAACGGAAGAAGATTAGAAAAAGCATTCAAAGGAGAAAAAATAGTGAGAGAGATTTTAGAAAAGGTATTAGAAGATAAAAAGAATAAAGCAGATTATATTGAGATAAGGGCGGAAAAGAAAGAAGCCACTACCATTCATTTTCAAGGGAAGAAGTTAGAAAAGATAAATTGTTCCCAACAGACAGGAGGAAATGTTCGTGTCCTGGTAAAAGGGGGATGGGGCTTTGTTTCCTTTAATCAGTTTGATAATTTAGAAAAGAAAGTTATAGAGGCAATAGAGGTAGCGAGTTTGATTGGCAAAGAAGAAAGCAAATTAGCTGTTATTTCGCCAGTTGTGGAAATAATTAAGCGGGAATTAGATAAGGATTTTCGTCAGGTAAGTTTAAGAGAAAAGAAAAATTTAATGGAAAATTATAATAGTATAATTATGAAATCTAATCCTTTGATTCAATCCTCTAATGTAATCTATACCGACAGATTTTCTACTACTTATTTTGCCAATTCGGAAGGCAGCTACATCGAACAGGAAAAACCGTTTTTAAGTGTGCACTTTACAGCCATAGCCCGGGAGGGGGACAATGTTCAGCTAGCCAGTGAAAGTGTTGGAACTACCAAGGGTTTTAAAATAATGGAAAGAATTTCTACCAAAGCACAAAAAGCAGTTTTTCGGGCAGTCAATCTTCTTAAGGCTCAGCCGGTGGAAGGCGGGGAATATACGGTTATTTTAGATCAGACATTAGCCGGGGTTTTTATCCATGAGGCCTTTGGACATCTTAGTGAAGCTGATTTTTTATATGAAGACGAGAGGATGAGCGCTTTAATGAAATTAGGGAAGAAATTTGGCTCACCCAAACTTAATGTAGTTGACGATGGTTCTATCCCGGATTTATTAGGTTCTGCCAAATATGATGATGAAGGAGTTATGACCAGGAAAAATTATCTGATAAAAGAGGGAATCCTGACAGGCAGATTACATTCACGGGAGACTGCTGCTAAAATGGGGGAAGAACCAACCGGAAATGCCCGTGCCCTTAATTATCGTTTTAAACCTATTGTTCGAATGACCAATACTTATATCGAAAATGGAGATACTCCTTTTAAAGATTTATTATCCGGAATAAAGAAAGGAATTTATGCCAAGGACTGCTATGGGGGGATGACTACTTTTGAGATGTTTACTTTTAGTGCCGGGGAAGGTTTTATGATAAGAGATGGAAAGATTACCGAACCGGTTAAAGATGTAGTATTGAGTGGAAATTTATTTACCACCCTTCTTAACATTGAGGGTGTAGGAAATGATTTAAAGATGATTGAATCAGGCGGGGGATGCGGGAAAGCAGGGCAAGGTCCTCTGCCTGTGTCTTTTGGTAGTCCCCACCTCAGGATAAAAAAAGTAGTGGTGGGGGGTAAGTAAGATGGAAAAATTGTTACAGCAAGCCTGCAAAGAAGTAGACTCAGCCGAACTATTTAAAGTTAAGAGCAAAACTATTCCGGTAAATTTTGAAGTAAATAGATTAAAATCGATCGATATTTCTGAGAGTGAGGGGAAGGCCTTACGAGTAGTAAACAAAGGAAGGATAGGATTCTCTTCATCTACAGGAAGTGAAGGCTTTGATTTAATGGTTGAAAAAGCAGCGGCTACCTCTGAATTTGGGGCAAAAGCGTCTTTTGATTTCCCAGAAGAAGCCAAAAGAAGTAAGAAAAGAAAGATAAATATATATGACAGAAAAGTAGAAGATAAAAGCATAGAAGAGATGGTTAAGATTGGCGAAGATATTTTAGGAAGAGTAAAAGATTTTGACCGAAAATTACGTTGTGATGTAACTATTTTAAAAGATTATAGTGAGGTAGAATATTTTAATTCTCGGGGAGGTAATTTTTCCTATAGTAAGACGGCGATTGCTTATTCGGTGATGGTTCAAAAAATAAAAAATCAAGATATGTTAATGGTTTATTCTTCTCTTGAATTCGGGAAAGACAATCTCGAGCTTGAAGAATTGACCTCTGAGATAATTGAAAATTTAAAATGGGGAGAGAAAATTGTCCCTGTAGAAAGCGGGAAGATGCCGGTTATCTTTACCCCCAAGGCAGCGTTGGTTTTAATTCTTCCCATAATCAGCGGGTTAAACGGAAAGATGGTCTTGAAGAAGATTTCACCGTTAGCTGCCCAGAAAAATAAGAAATTATGGAGTGATCTGTTGACTCTATATAGTGATGGCACTATAAATTTTGCTTTAGGGAGTGCTCCTTTTGATGATGAAGGAGTAGAGATGAAACGGATTCCCTTGGTAAAAAAGGGGAAGATTAAGAATTTTTATTATGATTTGCAAACAGCGGGAATGGCCGGGGTTGAGAGTACCGGAAATGGTTTGAGAGCCGGCTCACAAAGCGAACCTGCCCCTAGTATAAGTAATTTAGCAATGGAGGAAGGAAAAGTATCGTTTTCCGAAATGATTAAAGATATAAAAGAAGGGATAATCATCGACCAGGTTCTTGGGCTGGGACAGGGAAATATAATAAGTGGAGCCTTCTCTAATAATGTACAGCTGGGTTACAAGATAGAAAAGGGAAAGATAGTAGGTCGGGTTAAAAATGTGATGATTGCCGGCAATGCCATAGAAGAACTAAAAAGTATAGCTGCTTTAGGGGATAAATCCAAATGGATAGAAGGAAAATACAAATTTCCTCATATCTACCTAAAATCTCTATCTGTTTCTGCTAAAAAATAATTAAAGACTTAATAATTTGTAAAAAATGCTATAATTTTAGCCTTTAAAGAGTGCACTTTTGAAGCGTAACTAACACTCTTTAAAGTTTCAGAAACTAAGTTGCAACGCTCCTAGCTTATCACCAAGATGGGAACCTCCGAGTATCAGGAGTTAACCAGGAAAAGAGCAGGGATAGAGGTTATCCCCTCAATACTAAGGAGGAGGTACAAGATAGATCATCTTTAGTTTTTCTCCTCGGGATAGCCTTTTCTTCTTCTGGTTTCTTTTCGAGATTTATTTTCTCTGGTTTTATTACTTTGTTTACCGACTCTACTTCTTCAGTTTCAATTATTTTTTCTTCCTCATCATTTTCTTCTCTATATGATTCAGGATTAAGATAATTGGCTTGCAGGGCGTTAATTAGCCAGCCGGCAGGATTTAGTACGTTCCTCTTTGTATTAATTAGATCTATTTTTCCCTCGATATCCTCTAAGGAATAATTTAAGATTATTTTATCAATCGATTTTTTATCCAGATTTAATTTTTTCAATTCTTCTTTTATCTTTTCTTGTTTTAAAGATTTTTTATCATCAGTATCTATCTTATTAGGATTATTTTGATTGGGAGAAGGAGATTCTTCTGCCATCCCGGAGATAGCTTCTTCAGTTTCTTCCGTAATCTTTCTGCTGGAGGAAGAAGAATTCTATCTTTATCTAATAAAACTATCTGATAAAGATTACAGTCATATCCTCCAGAGGTAGCTCTTTTGATATTAAGGGTTTGTTAGACATATTTCTTTTCTTAAATAAGAATTAATTAGTTTTTTGATCTGAGGGTTGATGAACTTTTTATGAATCTGAAAAATAATTTAAAATATCTAATCATTTTTTGATTTTAGATTATGGTTTATGCTGAGCACTTATAATTTTTAAATGACAAAATTTAAAAAATATTTGATATTATTACAATGATATGATATTGTAACATTACAATGATTAATGGATGAAAGATGGATGATAAATGAATAATAATATAATTAACAACTATCTTGATAAAAATAATCCTATTCCACTATATTATCAATTGAAAACAATTTTGCGGGAAGAAATAGAGAATGAGAAATGGAATGTTGGTGAAAAAATCCCAACTGAAAAAGAACTTGCTAACCTTTACCATATTTCGATAACAACTTCCAGGCAGGCTTTAAATGCACTTGTTATTGAAGGATTACTAGTACGTCATCAGGGCAAAGGTACTTTTGTTGAAAATAAAAAGTTAGATATGGGGCCAATTGAACTTGAATCGTTCACGGAGCAAATGGCAAAAAGAGGAATGAAGTCAAGTTCGAAAGTTTTACATGTTGGAAGCTCTAAGGCAAATAAACGGATAACAAGTATCTTGAAAATATTACCTGAAAGTAATGTGATTTTTATTCAACGATTAAGATTCGCAAATGATGAACCGATGGGCATACAAAATTGTTATATCCCAAAAGACTTTATTCCTGATTTAAAAAGTTCAGATGTTTCTGGATCTCTTTATGAATTATTAGAAAATAAATACCAACTCAAAATAGCCAATGCAATAGAAAAATATTCTTCGATTATTTTGGGAAAATCTATATCTAAATTATTGCATTTAAACTATCCAGCAGTAGGTTTTATGGTAGAACGTACCGCATTTTTGTCAAACGGTAAACCGATAGAATTTGCAGAATCGATAATGCGCGGGGATAGATATAGTATATCAATTAATTTGGTAAGAAGAAAGGCTTCGAATAAATAGGACTTAGAGGCAAATAAATGAAAAAAATTTCTGTAGGTATTGATCTTGGTGGTACGAATATACGTGCTGGAATTGTAAAGGACAACGGGGAGATCCTTAATCACTATAAAGCAAGAATTAACAGGAATACATCGTACCAAATCAGTGAGCAAATTTGTAATTTTATTGAAAAATTCGACTTAACAAATATTCTTGGCATTGGGATAGCCATACCAGGAGTAATAAAATCTTCAGGTAACATCTGGGCTCCCAATTTGCCAGGTTGGGATGATTTTCCTCTCTCTAAAATCTTACATGATCGTTTCCCCAAAACTTCAATATTTATTGAAAGTGATAGAAATGTTATGTTAATTGGGGAAAAATGGTTAGGAGTTGCTAAAGGATATAAAAATATAGTTTTCCTGATATTAGGGACTGGTATAGGTGCTGGCCTAATGTTAGATGGGAAAATATATAGAGGTTCTGAAGGAATTGCAGGTAGTATTGGATGGTTAATAACTGACAAGAATTATTTACCTGAATATAAAAAAATAGGATGTTTTGAATATAGGGTCGCTGGTCCCTCTATAACCCGGAAAATGAAGCTTGATCCTCTTTTTATATCAACCCAGGCAGAAATAGGTAATTCCGACATTCTAAAGGTTCTTAGGGAGTTAGGGAGAGAAATAGGTATTGGGATTGCTGATATTGTGAGTATTTTGAATCCGGAGATTATTATTATGGGAGGAGGGGTTTCAAATTTATGGAAATTTTTTGAAGTTCAACTAAAAGCAACATTAAAAAAATGGTCGAATCCACTTGCAATAAAACATTTACGCGTAGTACCATCATCTCTAGGCGATGAAGCAGGGATTATAGGTGCTGCAAAAATAGTATTTGAAAGGATGAGGTGAAATGTTAGTGTTTGGAGAAAAGTATTTTAAAGAGATAAATAATATTTTAAAGAAGATTTATACTACTCAGGCGGAAAATATAGAAAAATCTGCGAAACTTATGGCAACTGCTATACATGATGGTAAATTAGTTCATGTTTTTGGTAGTGCGCACTCAGCTATTCCTGTTATGGAAGTTTTCCCAAGATATGGAAGTTTTGTAGCATCTAAGGGCGGGTTCCACCCATTGCTAAATCCCAGACTGCTTTGGTCTACAGTGGTAGGAGCAGGAGGAGTAAAAGATCTTTTATGGTTGGAACGAGTAGAGGGGTACATGGAAAATTTTTTAGATGAGCAAGGTATGAGATCTGGAGATGTGCTCCTCGTTTTTTCGCATGGTGGTTTAAATTCTGCGCCAGTAGAGAGTGCAATATATGCTAAAAAACACGGACTTTTTGTTGTTGCCGTTACTTGTATGGAAAATCAAAAGGTCTCGAAATCTACACATTCGAGTGGTAAAAAACTTTCAGATATTGCTGATATAGTAATCGATAATTGTGCACCTTCGGAAGATTCTATTGTAAAGATAGATGGTCTTCCCGAGAAAATTTGTCCTTCTACTACCATAGCAATAATTACGATACTACAATCACTTATAGCTCAAATTGCTGGTGAACTCTTAGAAATGGGAGAGAAATTAGACGTATTTGTTTCACCAAATGTCGCAAAAATTCCATTATCACATAATAGAAAAATATTTGCTAAATATTCGCACATATTAACACAGCATGATAGATAAGAAAGTGATATGAACACGATACGGTAAAAGAAAATTACCTAAGGGAGGTGATAAATGAGAAAATATTATAAGAGATATGAGATTAATAGTAATTTTTGTATCGAAAAATAAAAAGGAGTTGAAAAGTTATGAAAAAGATTAGTATCCTTGTTCTTGTTATAGGTATGCTTTTAATCGTTTTTTCAGGTACAGCGTTTACGCAGGTTGTTCTAAAAATAGCTATTCATACAGATTTTAATAGGGAAGGTTTTGATAAATATCTAGAAGAATATACGAAACTCAATCCTAATATAGAATTTGAAAAAATTGCTGTCCCATTCGAGGATTATCTCACAAAGGTTTCGATATCTCATATGTCGGGAAATGCACCTGATATATATCATGTTTATTCACTTTGGGGTGTAGATCTAGTTAAAAGCAATGTTTTGGATATGCCACCCCAAGACATTAGAAATGATGTATATGAAAATTACGAAAGGGTTGCAGTAGACGGAGTTACAATAAATAACGAAATTTGGGGAATACCAACGGAAATCGATAACTATTGCCTCGTCTATAACAAAAAAATACTTGCAGACAGTGGTTTTTCTGAACCACCTAAAACATGGGATGAACTAATTAATGTTGCTAAGGAATGTACAAAATACGATAAAGCCGGAAATATTATTCAATATGGTTTTGTATTTCTTGCGGGCTGGGAATCGGCTGTTGTACACCCTTACCTTTCCTTGGCATATTCTAATGGAGCAAGTTTTTTAAATGAAGATAAAACAAAATGTATAATCAATAGTCCTGAAGGTATAGAAGCATTAGAAGCAGAGGTAAAACTCTTTAAAGAGCGTATTACTGACATCAGTGGTAGTGTTTGGGATTTTCCTAATGGAAACATTGCGATGATGATTATGGCACCTTGGGATGAAGGTAATCTTAAAGGTACTATGGGAGATGATTATCAATATGTTGGCGTTGCTCCATCTCCAGTAATGAAAGAACCGGCAACCTTATTATATACGTGGTTTGCATGTGTTGATAGCAAAAGTAAATATAAAAAAGAAGCATGGGACTTCTTGAGGTGGCTGACAGGGCAAATACAAGCAGACAAGAGAACCACTCGAATGGGTGATTACCTCGTTGAAAAAATAGGAGCTATTCCAAGTAGAAAAATAGATATAGACAATCACTATGATGAACTATTTGATCAATATACAAAAACCTTTGTGCAGGAGCTCAAATACTCAATAGCAGAAGACAATATATACAATGGTGCTGAAATTAAAATAACATTGATGAATGAAATTACAAATGCATGGCTTGGAGAAAAGACTTCAAAGCAAGCTTTAGACGACGCGGTTAAAGCAATTAATGCTATTCTTTCTAAAGATTAATTAATAGAACGATAATAGGGGTATCTTGCAAAGATACCCCTTGAAAATTTTATTGAGAAAGAAATCAATTGTGAAAAGTAAATTCAAATTTAGATATCAAAAAATAGCATATTTATATCTTCTTGTACCAATAATTTTTTATTTGATATTTATTATTTTTCCTATCGGGTTTTCGATTTTCATCTCTTTTAGAAGATGGAATATGCTAGAACCTGTTTTGATATCAAGATTTGTAGGCTTTAAAAATTATGTAGATATCTTTAAAGACCCTATTTTCTTAAGAGCGCTTAAAAATACAACATCATACACATCTTTCATACTTCTATTAGGGATCCCCCTATCAATAATCATTGCTGTTCTACTTTCAAAATTAAAAAGAAATGCTTTTTTGCGATATGTGTTTTTTGTTCCTTCAATAGTTCCACTAATTTCAATTGGTATGGTTTGGGCCTTTCTTTATGATCCTACTTGGGGACCGATAAATATAATTCTTAGAGCATTTAAGTTTCCTACGTCACAGTGGCTATGGGACACAAAAACCGCGATGCTTTCTGTCACCTTTGTTGGCATATGGGCAACCTTAGGTATAAATATCCTTATTTCATATATGGGGGTTAAAGAAATCCCATTAAATCTTTATGAAGCAGCAGAAATAGATGGATGTAATGAAATACGGAAATTTTTTTATATAACATTGCCATTACTTAAACCCGTAATTTTATTTCTTATGGTAATAAATCTTATAAATTCCTTCCAGATTTTTGATCTTGTAGTTGGGCTTACAGGACAAAAACTTGCGGAGCCAGGTGGCCCAGCAAATTCTACGCAAGTACTGATACTATATATGTATCATACAGCTTTTAAATACTTAAAAATGGGGAAAGCTTCTGCCGTAGCATTTATCTTATTTTTACTATTATTTACTACATCTATAATATTTTTAAAAAGCTTCGGAAAAAGTAAGAGTGAAAATTATTAGTATTCTTAAAAAGGGAGATGTTTATTGAATAAAAAAAGAAAAAATATGATTTCAAATATAACTATATATATCATTTTGGTGGCAATAAGCATTAGTATGCTCTTGCCCTTTTTCTGGTTGGCATCTTCTTCGCTAAAAACAAGAGCAGAACTTGTAGCACGACCCCCTGTATTGTGGCCTAAGAATCCACAATGGAATAATTATTCTAAAGTAATAGCAGAAGTCCCATTTCTCCTATACTATAATAATAGTCTTATAGTGTCTTTGTCAATTACTATATCTGTTACGATTACAAGTGCATTCGCTGGCTTTGCATTTGCAAAGTATAATTTCAGATTCAAGCAATTGCTTTTTTATTTCTTTTTATCGACAATAATGCTTCCTGCTTTCTTATTTGTAATTCCTGAATATTTTATGTTCAGTCGAATGCCACTTATTGGAGGAAACAATATATTCGGACAAGGAGGGTATGGACTTCTACATTCAAAGTTGGTATTAATTTTACCCTTTATAGTAAGTTCATGGGGCATCTTTCTTGCAAGACAATTTTATATTATCAGTATTCCTGATGAATTATTAGAAGCTGCAAGAATCGACGGAGCATCAGAACTAAAAATGTTTATCAAACTTATCACTCCTTTATCAAAACCCGTACTTGCTACTATAGCGATAATAACATTTATTACTCAATGGAATTATTTATTTTGGCCGTTAATAATAAGCATTTCATCACCTAAATTAACTACTCTTCCCGTAGGAATGAAAATGCTCGCAATGGCATTTGACCCTGCAAGAAATCAACAACTGATTCTTGCTGGTCTTACATTTGGTATACTCCCACCTTCTCTTATATTTATATTATTTCAGAAATATTACGTAAGTGGCATTGGAATGACAGGATTAAAAGGATAGAAGAGGGGAAAATGTTATGAGCTACGATTTGAAAGATTATTTACTTAATTTAGTTTGGTTTTGTTTTTGTAAGTATAGTAAAAGAGTTTTAGAAAGTTGCTTGAGAGAAAATATTATACTGGTACGAACATTTTTATTAACCCGAAGAGTAGAACATCGAAGGCGGGCATGCCTGTGGTGGGTGTAAAACTTATTAAAAAGTGTTAAGCAAACCTTGAAAGATGAATGAAGGTTTAACAGATCTATCTGCATGATTTCTATATTACGCAATAGTCGAATAAATTATGATTAGGATGTCAGATGAACCAAAGAAGATAAGATTTATGGATAAATATTACAAGAATTAATGAAACAATTTTTATTTAAGGGAGAAAATATAGTGAATGAAAATTATTGTACCGATAAAACAAGTACCTGAAACAAGCAATGTAAAAATGGACGAAAAAACAGGGACGATGATTAGAGAAGGTATTGAAAGTATTATAAATCCTCTTGATTTATATGCTATCGAAGAAGCAATAAGACTAAAAGAACAATTTTGTGGTGATGTTACTGTTATATCTATGGGCCCCGGTAAAGCTATTGAGGCTATAAAAGAAGCAATTGCGATGGGGTGTGATAATGGAATACTTCTATCGGATAGGAAATTTGCTGGATCTGATACCTGGGTTACCTCTTATGTGTTATCACAGTGTATAAAAAAAAATAGGAAATTTTGATCTTATATTGTGTGGTGAAAGAGCTACGGATGGTGATACGGCACAGGTAGGGCCAGGTATAGCATCATTCCTTGATTTGCCAATATCAACATTTACAAGTGAAATAGTCAGAGTAGAAAAAGACTCAATTCAGGTAAAAAGACTGGTAGAGGGGGGTTATGAACTTTTAGATATGAAATTGCCAGCTGTGTTAACAGTTGTAAAGGAAATAAGCAATCCAAGATTGCCAACTTTAAAAGGAAATCTTTTAGTTAAAGGGTTATAAATACCTTTAAAGATTAGACATTTAAAATAACAAAAAGCATAATTTAGAGAATCAGTTCTTTTAAAAATATTATCTAAATTATGCTTTCTAAATTAACTTAAATTTATTAATTAAAATAAGCTATATTACTGTTGGTTTAGCAACTGAGAAGCTGCTTCTTGGTCGATGATTATGGTTACGTCATTATGAAGTTGAAGAACGGTTGCCGGCACCTTGGTAGTAATAGGACTATTTATTGTTTTTTCAATAATCCGGGCTTTTCTTTTGCCGTTAGCCAGTAAAATAATTTTTCTTGCCCGCATAATAGTCCCTATCCCCATAGTGATAGCTTTTTTGGGCACTTCCTGAGGGGTATTAAAAAAACGAGAATTCGCCCGAATCGTTTTAGCATTCAAGTTTACTAAATGAGTTTTAGTATTTAAACTGATATCCGGTTCATTAAAACCTATATGACCGTTATCGCCAATCCCTAAAACTTGCAAATCAATTCCACCGCTTTTTTTAATTAAAGCTTCGTATTGCGCACATTCTTTATCTATATTTTCTGTAATTCCATTTAATAAATGCACATTTTCTTTTTTAATATTAATGTTTTTAAAAAAACTATCCCACATAAAGAAGTAATAGCTCTGTGGATGTTCCGGAGATAAGCCATAATATTCATCCAAATTAAAAGTAATTACTTCTGAAAAATCCACCTTCCCTTCTTGATTTAAACGAATTAACTCTTTATACGTACCATTTGGTGTGCTGCCTGTAGCTAAACCTAAAACAGTATTTTTTTTGTTTATGATTTGCTCAGTAATTAACTGAGCAGCCTTGGAACTTAACTCATGGTAATCTCTTACTATAGTAACTTTCATATCTATTTTCTCCTGTAAACTATCTTACCGGCTACCATAGTTAGTTCGGCCTCTAAGTTTTTATTTAAAATAACTATATCGGCATCTTTGCCAGGCTCTAAACTGCCTTTTTTATCGTCTATTCCTATAGATTTCGCCGGGTTATAACTTGCCATTTGAATCGCTTTTGGCAAGGGGATACCTACTTTTGTTACCATATTTTTAACTGCTTTACCCATAGTTAGCACACTACCAGCTAATGTTCCATCCTTTAATCTCGCCTGCCCTTTATTAACAGTAACTTCTTGTCCTCCCAAATCATAAGTTCCCTCTTTAAGGCCTGCTGCTCTCATGGCATCAGTAATTAAGACTATTTTTTCGCCTTCTTTAATTTTAGTTAATATTTTCAATACAATTGGGTGGATATGTATACCATCAGCAATAACCTCTACTGTTAATTCTGGAGAAGTTAAAGCCGCTCCTACCACACCCGGCTCCCGATGGTGCAGTTCTCTCATAGCATTAAAAGTATGGGTAACATGAGATAGCCCGGCCTTAATACCAGCTTGGGTCTGGACATAAGTTGCATTGGAATGCCCTACAGAAGCAATAATTCCCTGTTTATATAAATATTTAATAAGATCAATTGCTCCCGGCATTTCTGGCGCTATAGTTACCAAACGAATTAAATTACCCGAAGCCTGATTAAATTCCAAGAACTCCTCAATGGAAATTTTTTTAATATCCTCTTCTTTTTGAGCCCCTTTCTTTTCAGGGTTAATATAAGGTCCTTCCATATGTATCCCTAAAATTTCAGCACCCACAGTTCCTTTTTTTACTGCCTCACAAATGCTCCGAAAACTTCTAATGATTTTATCTTTACTCATAGTCATTGTAGTGGGAAGAAACGACGTGGTACCAAAATGAGAATGAGCAATGGCAATCTGGTTTATGGCTTCATAGTCTCCATCCATTACATCTGAACCACCGCCACCATGAACATGTATATCAATATAGCCGGGAACTATAAATTTATCTTTACCTTCAATGACCTCTGCTCCTGTCAATGTAGCAGTACTTAGCTCTTCTTTGTTCACTATTTCTTTAATTCTTCCTTTTTCTACAATGATAGCCTTACCGCTGACCAAGTGAAATGGAGTGATAATTGTACTATTTATTATAATAATTTTTTTGTTTTTATTAATCATTTTACTCTCCGCTTCTTGTTAATATAATCTATGGTAAAGTAGGCAAACTTGCAGCAGCAATGGATTGGCCTACCCTCCTAATTGATTCATCAGGAAGGTGTAAAGAAATATTTTTAAATAATTCTGGAAATTCTTCTTTTAGTACCTGCTCTGCTTTTTGTAAAATTATTTGACCACCCTCTCCAGAAGTAACCCGACCTAATATTAATATATGTTTTATATCATAAAAATCAGCATAATAAGCAATACCGTAACCTAAATAACAACCAATTGTTTCAAAGACCTTTCTTGCTCGTTTATCTCCTTTGTTCATTAATTCCTGAACAAATTTTAATTTCTCGGCAGAAGTTTGTTTTTTATCAAAAACAATCCCTGCCTTTTTAGCAAGTCGTATAACCGCTACCTGTGAGAAATATTGAACTCCACATCCTCGATCACCAGACCACTCATCAACAGATGCTTCAGTATGGAAATCAATAGGCGCAAAAGCCAATTCATTTAACCATCCAGTAATGTTTCCATCTTTATTGATATATCCTCCTGCTTCACTAGAACCCATAGCGATACCTAATACTGAATTTGTTTCCAAGGACATAGAACCGGCCAGGGCAGTAATCTCTCCATCATTTATTATTTCCAAAGGGACACCCCATTCCTTTTGTATATCTAAAAAAATGTGTTTTACTCTTTTTTCAAAAAGATCAGGAGAAATTCCACGAAATATTGAAGCACTCATTACACGATTATTTATATAGACCCCTGCGGAGCTTCCCCCTATAGCATCAACGCGGGGCATATGAACTGCAGCATGGTGCAACATAGACATAATTTCGTGATAATGATAGTTTGGATTAGTTTGTATGCTAGGGTTCCATACTACTTCCTCACTAAAGACTGCTTTACCATCTATTACCGCACTTACTTTTCTATCACTTGCTCCGAGGTCAAAACCAATACGACATCCTTCAAGATGACCACCCAAGGGAATTGACTTTTCTTTGGTAGAATAAATTTTTTTAGTATTACTAATTTCTACAGTGAAAGGTTTTTCGTATATATTAGACATAAACTTTACATCAAAAGCGCGCTCTCCTTTAGAAGAATATACTTCTTTAATAAATTTCCCAATTTTACCGGGTCCGGCTATGGTTAGCTTGTACCCACCTCGAAGCCATAACAATGTTTTTACTAAGCGTTCAGTATATAATAAATTTGTCGAAGCCAATTTATGTTCCTGAGGGAAAATATGTGTCCTAAAAATTGAGACACCCCCATCGTTTCGCTCTAAACCAACAGCAAGGGGCAGCCCTTCTCCTGAAGAACGAACCGCATCCAGAAAAGCATGATTCCATAAAACAGCCGGGCAAAAATTATCATCAAGCGGAGGAATTGCTCGGAGTTTTATTAAAGGAATTAAATTGCAAAACATAATTTATTCATAACCTTTCTTTTATAAATTATAAATATGGTTCCAAAAATTTTTTCGCTTCTAATATATCTTTCTTCTAGGGGATATCCCTGGTAAACATTTTTAAATAGATTAGCCGGACAAAAGTTGACAGGAAACATCCCCTTTGCTCTATCACTACAAAACTTATTCCTCTTTCTTAAAACTGACAAAGATATCATACCCACCAATACCGCTTTTATAATTTAAACCTGTAAAGAACATAAGCTTCCCATCTGTCCAAAGACTTCTTTCAACTAAGTTGGTATTAATTGGGTCACCCAGATTTTCAGGGACACCATCCGCGCCTTCCAAAACCCAGATATCATAACTTCCCAACGAACCTTCTCGGTTAGAGTCAATATATATCCTCCCGGATTCCTCATCCATAAATACACTCCACTCATTAACTTCACTATTAATTTTACCTTCAAGAGAAACCGGAGTAGTCTATTCGCCATTTTTCTTAACTGATTTCCAGACTCCTCTACCACCACAAACTTGCCTTCCACCGAAAGAACCATTGGATATTATATACATCAGTGTTTCGTCTCCACTAACCCAAATATCCCAATCTTGCCCATCACTACTTACAAGTTATGTCCAATGTCAAGAATTGGCTCCAATCCCCAATCCTTACTGCAAAAAGCTCCATCAGTTATAGATACAGGATATATCGTCCTACAATAAGACCAATCTCAGAACAACTAACTTCATAAAGATACCTCAACCATTTCACTGTTAACATATCTTTAATAATAAGCACTATTTTTTTACATCTCTTCGTAAGCTTCTCTACAACTTTTCCTTAAGAAAATTCGTTGTTTCCTTCAAAACTTCTTCCTCCCAGTCTACTCGATTATAAGTATGGTCTGCCCCTTTAATTTTCTTTAATCGAGAAGAAGGTAGAACTTGTGTAAATCGATAAGCATGCTCAATAGGAACAGTCTTATCTTCAGTACCATGAATAATTAAGGCTTTCCCTTTATATACGGATAAGGTTTCAAGTTTTTTTACTTGAGAAAGGGTAGTTAAAAAAGACCTTCCTATCTTGTTTCCACCCGAATCAGTATAGCCTTTCTTGGTCAGTTCATTACGTTGTTCTTCAGTTTGCTCCTGTTTTATAAGTTCTTCAAGGTCTGCCACTGCTGACCAAAGGACTAAGCACTTAATATCATCTCGCTCAGAGGCCACCAAGCGAGCAATATATCCACCTAAACTTAAACCCACAATCCCCAGATGTTCTCTATTTACCAAAGGATGTTCTGTGAGAAAATCCATAATTTTCATTCCGTCTTCTACTTCTTGGGAAATGGTCATCTCTTGAAACTCACCCTCACTCTCTCCTGAACCCCGAAAGTCAAAGCGAGCAGCAATAATCTTATTCTTAGCTAAAAGTCGAGAGAGTTTTACAAAGATAAAATGAGGCTCCATTCTCTGGCCCCCAAATCCATGGAAAAGAGCTACAGCTGGGAAAGGCCCCTTTCCAGAAGGAAAATGAACCATCCCTCTTAACTTCTGAGTGTTAACTTCTATAGTTACATATTCTTCTCTTTTTCTTCCCTTATCTTCTAAAGACATCTATTTTTACCTCCTTAAAGTTTTCTAAATTATTTATTCAAAGAGATATATGGCAATTCTTCACCATTGCTTCATCCCATTTAACTAAATAGATTATGTATGTCAAATCCTAATTTAATTTTTCCGGTAATCTTTTTTTATCTTTGTTCGGTGCAGTTGAGAAGCTGCCTTTTGATCCAACATCAGTGTTACATCATCATGGAGCTGAAGAACGGATACTGGTACTTCAGTAGTAATAGGCCCATTCACTGCTTGATTAATAACACTGGCCTTTTCTCTCCCACTAGCCCAGCAGTACGATTCTTTTGGCCTGTATAATAGTTCCTACCCCCATAGTAATAGCTTGTTTAGGCACTTCTTTATAATCACTAAAAAAGTGAGTATTGACTTGGATGGTTTTCGGAGATAAATTCACCAAGTGAGTCTTAGGGCTTAAACCCATATCGGGCTCATTAAAACCAATATGACCATTGACCTCAATCCCCAAAATTTGCAGGTCAATTCCCCCGGCTCTTTGAATTGCTTCTTTATATTGTTGACATTCCTTTTCGATATTTTTAGTAACCCCATTTAATAGATGAATATTTTCTCGTTTAAGATTAATATGTTTAAAAAAGATGTTCCACATAAAAAAGTAATAACTTTGCGGATGTTTTGGAGGTAGGTCATAGTATTCATCCAAATTAAAGGTCATACCTCCGAAAAATCTAATTCTTCTTCCCGATGCCTTCGAATCAATTCTTTATACATACCAACAGGAGTACACCTGTAGCTAAACCTAAGACTATATTCTTTTTCTTAATAATTTGTGAAGCCAGCAACTGAGCTGCGTAGCAACTTAATTCTTTATAATCTTTTACTAAAACTATTTTCATATCTGTTCTCTATGATTAGCTTATGCCCACCTTGAAGCCATAAAAGTGTTTTTATTAACCGTTCAACATATAATAAGTTCGTAGAAGCCAACTTATGTTTTGGGGAAAAAACTTGTGTCCTAAAAATTGAGACACCCCCATCGTTTCGCTCTAAACCAACAGCAAGGGGCAGCTCTTTTCCTGAAGAACGAACCGCATCCAGAAAAGCATGATTCCATAAAATAGCTGGACAAAAGCCACCATCAAGCGGCAATGCCACTCTTGGTTTTATCAAGGGAATTGAATTATAAAACATAATTTAATTATAACCTCTCTTTATAAATATGGTTGCAAAAATTTCTTTGCTTCTAATATATCTTTCTTCTGTTGCTCCCCCGATATCTCTCGTTCTATAGTTATAGGTCCTTGAAAACCTTTCTCTTTTAACCTAGAGATTAGCAGAGGAAAATCAACCTCACCTTTTCCAACGGGAACTTCAATCCCCAGCCCCTCATCACGATTGGGCCAGAGGGCATCTTTTGCATGCATACTTCTTACATATTCCCCAAGAATTTCCACCGCATCTAAAGGATGAGCCATACCATAGAGAATTAAATTAGCTGGGTCTAAATTTACATAAGCATTACTACCAATATCAATTATCATCCTTTTAAGTGTTGATGGTAATTCCTGCCCAGTTTCAAAACAGAATATCTGACCGTTTTTTTGGCAATATTCGACAAATTTCTTCATTACCGGGACAAATTCCAAATACAAAGGGCTTTTCGGATCATTTGGTATAAAACCAACGTGAGAAGTAATGCTTTTTACTCCTATTTCACAGATCATATCAGAAAATTTTTTTGCTAGTTCTAATCTTTTTTTACGATACTCCTCAGGGATAAAACCTACTGTTGAAACTCCTTCTTCTGTTCTATTGTAAATCTGCCCCTCAAATATCAAAAAGAAAGAACTTATTTCAATACCAAACTCTGCTGAAGCCTTTCTTATGTCTTTTGGTTTCAGTTTATCTATCATAAATTCTGCTGTACAGGAAACCTGACAAGTTTGCATTCCTAACTTAGCTACTTCTTCAAAACTCTCTTTTATGTTTTCAGTAATGAGAACCATCGTACCAAGTTTCATCTTCATAACAAAATTTCCTTTCCAATCTCTGCTGATTTTATTTCTTGAAGAACAATTTCTAAAGATTCTTTTGCATCTTCAGGTGTCACTCTTTCAGGGTATTTATT
>ASPC01000034.1 GCA_000405345.1 Atribacteria bacterium SCGC AAA255-N14 | reverse complement strand
ACTCTTTCTGAAAGGGTTTAGGAAAATGGACCATGATACTAAGACGAGATTCCGGGTCACCTTTAGGTTTCTTGGTTTTATCAAATCTATCTTTAATAGAAGTCTTGAGGTTGTTCTCTTTAACTTTAGCCGGGATATTAGAGGAATCGAAGGTAAGATGAGTTCCCTTAATTTCTTTAAGCTCGATTAACTTGCTTACCAGAGAATCTCTCACCTCTTGGAAGATCCTATTTTCAGTATCTCCTAAGAAGGCCGAAAAATTCTCTACACAAGGTAAATGGAGGGAATGAAAACCAAAGACCAAGGCTAAATCAGGATTATCCTGAAGTTCTCTTACCAGATCAGAAAGATAAGATGTATTTTTAATATTCTTGTAGACAAGCGCTTTAAGTAAAGCTTTATAGGGAATAGGTGGTCTGCCGGTAGAAGGATACAGTATCTCTAATGATGAGGTATCAAGAAAAGAGAAAAGAATTTCGTATTTCTCTAAAGGTTTTAAATTAAAAACAGTTTTAACTTTAAAAAGAAGTTTCTGGTTTGGCTTAAATCTTTTCATAATCTTACCCCTTTTCTGAAAAGTTACTAAAACTTAAAACAGTATTCTTAAAATATTATAGGGCAAAAGGTAGGTGGAGGTGAAATCAAATTCAGATTAGCAAAATGTTTGCTTAAAATAGAGATGAGGGTTTCAGAAAACTTTAGAAGGTTAAAAAAATTTTCCTCCAGGCCCCTAAAAAATCTATAAAATAAGTAGAAATTAATCAATAATCTTTCTAAAATCCTATTAGATAAGGGTTTCAAAAGTGGAGGTGAAGAGAAGAATAAAATAGAGGTACTCTAAAAGCCTTGCAAGACAAGGGTTTTAGAGTTTTCTGAAAGGCACTAGTAAATAATGTAAAGGAGGTGGTTAATGAAGAGGTTAGTGTATTATGTTTATTAGACCGAAGGGCGTCGATCTCGGCTCGAAAGGTCGAAAGGTGCCACTGCTTGCCCGTGGGGTTTCGACATTTATATTTTAAGTTTACGGGTTTTTAAAAAATCTAAAAAATAAGGAGAAGAAAAGATAATGACAAAGAAAATTAATTTATTATTAATTTCGGTATTACTGGTTATAGGTTTGATCTTGGGAGTTTCGACAATAGCCAGCGCTGAAGAAGATATAACAATTGGAGTAGTAGACTGAGCAGCGTGGCACTGGTGGAATAAGGCTGCCTTTGATGGTATCAAAGAGATGGCAGATGAGCTAGGATTTAAGGTTACCCATCTGGATTCTAATATTGATCATGTTAAACAAGGTGCTAATGTTGATACCTTAATTACAAAAAAGGTTGATTCAATTATTTTTATTATCGGAGATGAGGTTGCCATGAAACCCATGGCTCAAAAAGCTAGGGATAATGGAATTGCAACTGTATTTATCGGAGGAGGTACAAATATACTTGGTATCCAATGCAGTATGATGTCCAATGACTATGAAATTGGACAGGATCTAGCAAAATGGATGATTGATAAAATGAACGGTAAAGGCAACATAATCGTCTTTCAAAATCCTTCCCAGGATTCCACCCGGTCAAGGTATGAAGGAATGTTAAGTGTTGTAGAGAGTAATCCCAATGTTAAGATAATCGAGGATAGAGTACAGGAATGGGCAGGAGACCGTCTGAATGCTATGAAAGAAATGGAAGTATTCCTAAATAAATATCCAAAAGGAGAAATTGGTGCTGTCTGGGCTGCCTGGGATGCTCCGGCATATGGTGCTGCTGAAGCAATTAAAGCAGCAGGTAGAGAAGAAATATTTTCTGTAGGCATAAATGGTGAAATTGCTTCTCTAAATGCTATCAGGCAGGGAATGCCTTTTAAGGCAACAGTTGCCCAGAGACCGAAGGAATTTGGACGGACTGCAGTTGAAATGGCATATAGATTAATAAAAGGCGATAGAGCGGTTCCCCGGGAGATTTACTTTTCCCATGTGATTTATCATGAAGGGAACTTACCGCCGGAAGGGGATCTCGGGATTTCTACCGAATAACAGGGCACTGGAAACCCCACGGGTAAACCCGTAGTATTTTGCCCTTCGGATTAGTAAAAGGGGCCCGGTTAAAAACCGGGTCCCTTAATCAGATTAAAGTTTAAAAAAGGAGTGTTAGCTAATGCCTGAATATGTTTTAGAGATGAGGAATATCGATAAAAGATTTCCCGGTGTTCATGCTTTAAAAGGCGTAAATTTTTATGTTAAACCCGGTGAAATTCATGCTCTGGTAGGGGAAAACGGGGCAGGTAAGTCGACCATGATTAAGATTCTGGCCGGAGCATTACAAAAAGATGATGGAGAAATCTTTGTTAATGGAAAACAGGTTGACATCTCTAATCCCCGAGTAGCTCAGGAACTAGGGTTAGCCTTTATTCATCAGGAGATTAACCTGATTCCTTATTTTGATGCAGTTAGAAATATCTTTTTAACACAAGAACCTGTAAGAAAAAGCAAGGCAATCAATTGGAAGGAGATGTATCAAAAAGCAAAATCTTTATTGAAAAAGGTGGGTATTTCCCAAGATAAAATAATGAAACCTGTTTCTGAATTGAGTATTAGTCAGCAACAGTTAATAATTATAGCCAAAGCTTTATTAAAGGAGCCATCTATTATTGTTTTTGATGAGCCGACATCTTCTCTTGGTGAAGAAGATAAAGGGAATCTTTTTGAAATAATAGAAGATTTAAGAAAAAATGGAGTTACTATAATTTATATTTCTCATAGATTAGAAGAAATTTTTGAAATTGCTGACGGTGTTACTGTCCTTAAAGATGGGGAAAAAGTATGTACTAAAAAAATTAAAGAAATAGATCCTAAGTTGCTTGTTAGCTATATGATTGGAAAAAATTTAAATGATCAGTTTCCTAAAGAAAAGGTTAAAATTGGAGAAGTGTTACTTGAAGTCAAAAATCTGTGTAAAAAAGGTGTATTAAAAGATATTAATTTTAGTTTGAGAAAAGGAGAAGTACTGGGAGTTATCGGTGCTAAGGGATCTGGTAAAACAGAGTTGGCAAACATACTTTTTGGTGTTGACAAAAAGTATGAAGGTGCAATTCTACTTGAAGGAGATAAAACAAGCATAAACTCGCCTAGAGAAGCAGTAGCTAAAGGGATCGGTTTAATTCCTGAGAATCGAAAAGAAGGAGGGCTTATTTTAAATATGAATATTAAGGAAAATATAACTTTGCCAGTTTTAAACCAATTTTGTAATTATAAATTTATAAATCAAAAAGGGGAGAATAAGCTGGCAGAAAAATTAATAAAAACTTTATCGATAAAAGCAACCGGATATAAAACTATTGTTAATTTTCTTAGCGGAGGTAACCAGCAGAAGATAGTACTCGGGAAATGGCTAGGAAGCAAAGCAAAGGTACTTATCTTTGATGAACCGACCAAGGGAATTGATGTTTATGCTAAGTCTGAAATATATAGAGAGATTAATAAGCTGGCACAACAGGGGACTGCTATTATATTTATTTCACCCGAAATACCAGAGATATTGGGGCTAAGTGATAGAATAATTGTCTTCTATAAAGGAAGTGTTACTGCAAGCTTCAATGCAGATGAAGCAGATAAACAGAAATTATTATATTACTCAATGGGAGGCAGCGATAATATTGAAGACGCGTATTAACAAAGAGTCCAGCAGTTTAAGAGTATTTAAGCAGTATGGTACATTAATTATTTTTATCCTGCTTTGTGTGTTTTTAAGCATCAAGTCTGACGAGTTTTTAACACTACACAATTTGACCAGTACGATGCGTTCTCTTTCCATGCTGGCTATTGTTACAGTGGGATTAACTTTTTGTGTTATTACCAGGGAATTTGACCTATCATTTGGTTATATAAGTGGATTTTCCGGTCTGCTTACTGCCGGTGCCTTACAATCTGGTTATGGAGCTCTAACTGCAGTTCTTATTGGTTTACTTGTGGGAGTTTTAATCGGGGCTGTAAATGGGCTTATTGTTTCAAATTTAAAGATTAACTCGTTTATTGCTACCCTTGCTACCGGCTATTTAGTAAAAGGAATTACCTATTTATATAGTAAGGGGAGTTTAATCTATATTGACCGTTTTACTCAGGCAAATTTCCTTTTTATTGGTCAGGGATATCTCGTACATATTCCCTTTCCGATAGTAATACTTGTTGTTGTTTTATTAGTTAGCTATTTAGTTCTTTATAAGACAATAATAGGTAGAAGTATGTATGCTATTGGTGGGAATCCACTAACTAGTTTTCTTTCAGGAATCAATGTTAAATCATATAAGAGGATAGTATTTATAGTTTCTGGTTTTTTGGCTGCTCTTGCTGGAATTATTGCAATAGCCAGAGTATCTGTTGGACATCCTGCTCAAGGGCAAGAATTTACTATGGATGCTTTTGCTGCAGTTTTTATCGGTCTCATGTCGAGAAGAGGAGAAGCAAATCTGCTTGGTTCATTCCTTGGTGTCTTAATTATAGCTATTCTGAACAATGGCCTTACCTTGCTCAGTGTTTCATTTTTCTATCAAGAGATTATTAAAGGTTGCATTATATTATTGGCAGTTGCTGCTAATAGCGTTAATATCAGTAAGGAACAGAATGGATAGGTCTTCAATAGTGTAAAATTTTAGGAGGAATGAGTAATGAAATGTACAACTAACATATTAGAGAAAACCACGGAAAACTATCAGGTTTATTTAAAGAAGTATGCTAGTATTGCGGTGTTCTCTATTATATTAATTATTTTTTCAGTAACTTTAGAAGGTTTTCTTTCGGTGACTAATATTATTAACATATTGACCCAGATGTCTTTATTAGCAATCGTAGCCACCGGATTAACTTTCTGTATTATTACCAATGAGTGGGATCTATCCGTTGGTTCAGTTACTGGACTGGCCGGGGTTATGACAGCAGTAATGTTTAAAAATGGTTTTACTATGGTACCCGCAATAGTTACTGGTTTAGCGGTGGGCCTTGGTTTTGGTTTGCTTAATGGTTTAATTATCACTAAATTTCGTGTGCCTTCTCTGATAACGACGATTGCTACAGGTTTGGTTGCTTTAGGAATTAATCATACTTTTTCAGGTAATGTTGCTGTTTACGGTGGTATGAGTGACCATTTTATCTTTATAGGACAGGGCAAGATAGGTATAATCCCTTTTCCTATAATAATATTGCTGGTAGTCTTTATGGTTAGCAAGGTTTTACTGGATAATTATAGAGTTGGAACATATCTTTATACAATAGGAGGTAATAGAGTAGCTGCCCGCTTTTCAGGTATTAATATCAATATCTACCTGATACTGGCTTTTGCTGTATCCGGGTTATGCAGCGGTATCAGCGGTATCATAAGTGCTTCGGTCTTTGCCTCAGCACAGCCCAGTTTAGGACAGAACTTTGTTCTTGTTGGTATTGCCAGTGTATTTCTCGGAAAAACAATGTTTAGAAATGGCGAGCCAAATTTACTGGGAACCCTGATCGGTGTATTAATTATAACTGTTATTACTAATGGTTTTTCATTGGCAGGTCTTGAGTTCTATTATCAGGATATTGCTAAAGCACTAATTATTTTAATTGCTGTAGGAATTGGAAGTATTACAACCAAATAATATATTTTTCATCTTTGCTGGAACTATAATTTATAAACTGTAAAGCAATTTTATTATTAATTATTGATTTTTAAAAAAGTAAGGAGAATTTAATGAATAAAATATACGGGGTTTGTCCGGTTTTGGCTCCTCCTTTTGATGAGAATGGAGAACTGGACTATAAGAGTCTGAATAATCTTATTGAATATATTATTGAGGTAGGTGCAAACGCAATTACTCTATTTGGAGTAGGTGGAGAATTTTATAAGTTAAGTGAAGAAGAAAGAAAACACCTAATGAAGTATATTATTGATAAAACTTCTCATAGAACTAATATTATTGTTTCAATTACTGACCACAGTTATGAGGTTGCCGTTAAATCTGCTAAGTCAGCTGAAAAACAGGGAGCAGATGCTCTGATGCTTTTGCCGCCCTTTTTTTTGAAACCAGAACTGGAAGTGATTATAGAACATATTCGAAAAGTATGTAATGCAGTCAGTATTCCTGTAATGGTGCAGTATGCTCCCAATGAAACCGGGGTAGTGTTACCAGTTAGTTTATTTGCTGATTTACAGAAAGAGTTGCCAAATTTTAAATGTGCTAAAGTGGAATGCCAGCCGCCCGGCCCAATGATTTCGGCTGTAATAAAAAACACGGAGTTAGATGTTATAATCGGGTATGCTGGATTGCAACTCCTTGATGGACTAGAAAGGGGAGTCAAGGGGGTTTTGCCGGGCTGTTCCCTAACAGAGATCTATGTCAAAATTTTTAAAAGCTATATGTCTGGTGATAAAGATAAGGCATATGAAATTTATCTGGACATTGTTCCTCTGTTAAATTTTATATTTCAATCTGTAGAGATGATTATTAAATGTGAAAAATTAATTCTATTTCGCAGAGGGATTATCGGTTCACCCTATTGTAGAGCCGGATCATATATTTTAGATAGTTATTTTGAGAGACAATTAAATTATTATATGCAGAAAGTTGAAAAGTATTTTGATAAATATGAATATAAATATAATCTCTTAGTATAGTTTAGTATAGTATAGAGAGTGAAATGACACTTAATTAATTGGGGATATGGTTCCTTTGTAAAGACGTTTGGTTTATAAAAAATGCAGTCAATTTGTTATACGTAGACGTTTTTCAAAAAGTGATATGGTAAAGGTTGTATGACAAATAAAAGTTTACCATCTTTTTATCACTTGCTTTATTTAACTGAAAAGGAATCTTCTTTATCAATTGTAGATAATAAGAAGGTTCCTCAGATATCATTGTTCTTTCTCTTTGAATATAAGTATAAAGGATCTCTTTTTTTAAATCCCATTTAGATAGGGTAAATAGATTGATATAAGAAGCACTAAAGGTAATCTTCTTACTCCCTATCTGGATATAACCTTGGGTTGAATCTGACTCTTGGTATATTTTTATATTTGAGTATGAATTTTGGCATAATAAATGGTAAGATTTTATTAGTTTCATAACTTGTTAATAAATGTTCCTTATTATTTTCAGTATATTACTAAAGGTGTAACTGTAATATTTGTAGTTATGTTAGCAGTTGTGTTTAGGGTAGAGGTTAAGGAAATAAATTTTAATTTGGATATTTATTTTGGTTTAAATTAGCCGATATTCAATAAATACATAAACATGATAAAATTCAAAGATTATTTAAACATTTTTAGAGAATAAGAAGGAGGAAAAATATGAATTCCAGAGAAAGAGTTTTTAAAACGTTAAATCATGAAGAACCGGATAGAGTCCCGATTGATATTGGTGGGACTTCATGTACCACCATGGTTGAACCTGTTTATAAAAAACTATTAAAAAGATATCATATAAATAACCATAAATACGGAATAATACATTCAGTAATGAGAAGTGTGGATATTTGCGAAGAAGTTAAAGATTTACTTGGTAGTGATACGGATATTATCTGCCTTAACGAACCTTCAGGGGGTAGAATTAAATTAACCGCTAATGGTTTTGTGGATGAATGGGGAATAAACTACCGTAGATCAAAAGTTGGAGATGACTTTTATTACGATATCTGTGAAAATCCATTGGCTAATGCAAGTTTGGAAGATTTAAAAAATTACCGTTGGCCGGATCCTTTCGATGAGATTAGATATAAAGGTCTTAAAGAAAAAGCAAAAGAATTAGCGGAAAAAGATCGTTTTGTTTTGGGAAACATACTTGAATCGGCAATATTTGAAATTGCCTGGGCTATGAGGGGTTTTGCCCAATTTTTAATGGATATAATGATTAATAAAAAAATTGCCCATGCTCTATTGGAGAAAATTACGTTTATTCAAAAAACGATATATGAAAAATTTCTCGAAGAAGTGGGAGAACATATAGATATGATATTCATCGCAGATGATCTAGCAGCTCAAGATAGCTTGCTTTTTTCTCCAGCTTTATATCGGGAAATGATTAAACCATATCAAATTGAATATTTTAAAGTGAAAAATAAAAATAATTTAAAATTACTTTACCATAGTTGTGGTAATGTATACCCCCTGTTAAATGATTTTATAGAAATGGGCATTGATGCGATTAATCCGGTTCAAATATCTGCAAGAGAAATGGATCCGAAAAGATTAAAGAAAGAATTTGGAGGGAAAATATGTTTTTGGGGAGGCGTAGACACTCAGACAATTTTAAATTCTCCGAATAAAAATGTAGTTAAAGATGCGGTTGAAAATCTTGTTAAAACATTTGCCCCCGGCGGTGGATTTGTACTGACGAGCGTTCACAATATACAAAATGATGTTCCCGTAGAAAATATAAAAACCATGACGGAAACTACCTTATCTGCAGGTAAATATTAAAATATATTAACGACAAAAAAGAACAGAGTTGAAGTAAGAAAGAAATTATACATATTCCCCCTTTTGTTATTATTTTCTTTTACTTAGAGATAAAATTGAGTAAGATATGTAAAGCTCCATTTAATCTAGCGGGAACTCCATACCTTTAAAGGTGGGGCAATTTGAACTATGTCTCTTCTAATTGATTTGACAATATATTATATTGATGTTATATTTCAGTTAAATAAAAAATCTAAAAAAAGAATATAGGAACTCGTATAAACTCTTGAATATGGCAAGGGTGTTTCTACCATGTGACCGTAAATCACGACAGGCTACGAGTGGAAGTGCACCTTAGGGAATCGCTTATTTAAGCCGATTTATAGTTGTAAATATTAGGTTACGCTTAGATAAGATTAGAACCAAGTGGTGCAAAGTATATTTATCTTTATACTACACCGGAGGGTTAAAATCCCAGGCGGAGAGGTTCCACTCTAATTGATGGAATTTCTGTTGCCTGGGATTTTTATTTGTTATAAAGTAAGTTATTGATTAGATAGATAGAAATTTAAGAAGATTAGGGGGAAAGAATATGGATGATAAAGTAGCGATAATCATGGGAAGCGTATCAGATAAAGACACTATGAAAAAAGCAGCTGAAGTATTAGATGAATTAGGTATTTCTTATGAAATGAAAGTACTCTCGGCTCATCGGAGCCCTGATTTACTATTTGAATATGTTGCGCAAATAGAAGAAAAAGGATTTAAAGTAATCATTGCCGGTGCAGGAGGGGCAGCTCATCTTGCCGGAGTAATAGCCTCTAAAACACTTTTACCTGTTATCGGAGTACCTATAGAGACAAAAGCCCTGGGAGGACTTGATTCCTTATTATCTATAGTTCAAATGCCGGGAGGTGTTCCGGTTGCCACCATGGGGATAGGAAATGCCAAAAATGCCGGACTAATGGCAGCACATATGCTTGCTATTGAAAATTCTAAAATTAGAGAAAGGCTTAAAGATTATAGAAAAGCTATGGCTCAGAAGATAAAAGATATTGAGATATAGCGTATAGCAGATAGGATATTAGTTATCCAGTTAACCAGTTAAAATACAGGTTGCGAGTTGTAAGTTGCGAGTTACGAATTTTCTTTCTCGCATCTTTGCGACTATTAACTAACAATTGATTGTCTCTATCTAAAAACTATTTTGCATCTTGTATTTAAAAATAACGACTAATTTAATTGGGCAATTGGTAAATCGGAGAATTAGTAAATTGGCTAATTTGTAGAAAGGAGTATTAACTATGGGAAGTGTAAAGGATTTAATTGTTATAGAGAAGTCATTAAAAAACAAAACTGGCAGAGGAAGATTTATTTTTTCAGATCGTTATTCGGTCTTTGATTGGGGAGAAATGCCAGACCATATTCCCAACAAGGGTGAATCTTTATGCATCTCAGCTGCTTATTTTTTTGAAAAACTTAAATCTTTGGGAATAAAAAGCCATTATCTGGGATTGGTCGAAGATGGTAATAAATTGGGAAGATTGTCAGATATTAAAGCTCCAGTTAATATTATGGAAGTAAAACTGCTTAGAGTGTTGCCTCCTTTACAAAAAGGCAGTCATTATGATTATTCTAATTATGAAAATGAAAATAATAATTTTTTAATTCCCCTGGAGGTTATTTATCGCAAATCTCTTCCAAAAGGCTCCAGTGTATTTAAAAGATTAGAAGAAGGAAGTTTGAAACTGGAAGATTTAGGCTTAAAAGAAATGCCCCATCCCGGGCAGACTTTAGATAACCCCTTTTTGGATGTATCTACCAAACTTGAAGAAAGTGACCGTTATTTAGGTTGGGAAGAAGCCCAAAAAATTGCCCATCTTAGCGATAATGAATTAGAAGAGATTAGAAAGATTACTTTATTGATTAATGAATTAATCGGACAAGAAGCAAATAAAATTGGATTAAAATACGAAGATGGCAAAATAGAATTTGGATTCGATGAGGAGAGGAAGCTTATAGTAATAGATGTGTTGGGGACTTTAGATGAGTGCCGCTTTACCTTTGAGGGAATGCCGGTAAGTAAAGAGATTGCCAGATTATACTATCGGAAAACTAATTGGTTTAAAGAATTAGCAGAGGGAAAAAAGAGAGATAGTATAAACTGGAAAGAGAAAGTGAACTTGTCTCCTCCACTTTTACCGGCAAGATTAAAAGAACTTATATCCATGGTTTATTGTGCCTTTGCCAATGAAATTACCGGGAGAGAATGGTTAAAGAATATTCCTTCTATGCGAGAATTATTAGAGGAAACAAGTAAAATAGTAAATAGCGATTAGCGAATAGTGTAATAATAGATAAGCGGGCCTGTCCTACGAAGTGTAAATTGGTAAATTGGAGAATCTGGCAAATTGGTTAATTTGTATAAAGGAGAAGAAAATGTGGTTGGTTAAAATTTATGTAACCTTAAAAAAAGGGCTATTAGATGCTCAAGGAGCAGCTACTCAAAATGCCTTAGAGTCATTGGGGTTTGAAGAAATAGAAGAAGTAAGGATGGGAAAGTATATAAATATTAAGATGAAGGGGCAGAATCGCCAGATGGTTACCCAAAGGGTTGAAGAGATGGGAAAAAAATTATTGGCCAATCCGGTGATTGAAGATTTTAATTATGAAGTTGAGGTGTTAAAGTGAAGTTTGGTGTCATTCAATTTCCAGGTTCAAACTGTGATTACGATTGTTTTTATGCCCTGAATGATGTTTTAAAAGTAGAAGTTGAATATATCTGGCACAAACAGACTGATATCAAGGGATATGATGGTATATTTTTACCCGGTGGATTTACCTATGGAGATTATTTAAGGGTCGGAGCTATAGCCCGATTTTCTCCAGTTATGTCAGCAGTTATCGATTATGCTGCGGCCGGAGGATTAGTTTTGGGGATTTGCAATGGATTTCAAATCCTTACTGAAGCGGGTCTATTACCCGGAGCATTAATGAGAAACAATAGTCTTCATTTTATTTGTAAATATACCTACCTTAAGGTGGAAAATAATCAAATTCCCCATACTGGTTCTTGTAAAGCGGGGCAGGTTTTAAAAGTACCTATCGCTCATGGGGATGGTAATTATTATATTGACGACCATGGTTTATCTGAACTGATCAAAAACAACCAGATTGTCCTTCGGTATTGCGAGGAGGATGGAGAGGTTACTTCAAAGGCAAATCCTAACGGTGCTGTGGATAATATTGCTGCTATATGTAATAAAGAAGGAAATGTTTTGGGCATGATGCCCCATCCGGAACGCTGCGTAGAAAATTGTCTGGGCTCGTCTGATGGTAAATATATTTTTAATTCTATTTTAGACTTTCTAAGGGTAAAATCAGTACTTAGATAACTAAATCTTAGAAATTAGAAAATTATCATAAAACTTCTCAACAAATCGGTAAACTATAAATAATTGGACAATTGGTGAATGGGTAAATTGGTAAATTAAAATAGGAGATTGTTTATTAATGAAAAGCTTTGAGCAGGAAAAATTTTGGAAAAAATGGAATCTTACTCCGAAAGAGTACCAGAAAATAAAAGAATACCTACAGAGAGACCCCAATGAAGTAGAGTTGGGAATGTACTCGGTCATGTGGTCTGAGCATTGCAGTTATAAAAACTCAAAACCGCTTCTTAAATTATTTCCCAATTCAGCAGAATGGGTCCTTCAGGGGCCGGGAGAAAATGCGGGTATTATTGATATTGGAGATGACCAGGTTATCGCCATGAAGATAGAGAGCCACAACCATCCTTCGGCTATAGAACCTTTTCAGGGAGCGGCAACCGGTATCGGAGGAATAGTGCGGGATATCTTTGCCATGGGTGCCAGACCCATCGCTTTGTTGGATTCTTTAAGGTTTGGAGATTTTAACAATTCTCAAACCCAATATCTTTATAAAGGGGTAGTAGAGGGTATTTCCTTTTACGGTAATTGTATAGGGGTGCCTACGGTTGGGGGAGAAACAGTTTTTTCCTCAAGTTACCAGGAGAATATTTTAGTAAATGTAATGTGTGTGGGATTGGCCGGGAAAAATGATATTTTGCGGGCAATAGCAAAAGGAGAAGGCAATTCGGTCATTTTAATAGGAGCAAAGACCGGCAGAGATGGAATTGGAGGGGCTTCTTTTGCCTCGGCAGAATTAGATGAAACCTCTGATGAAGATCGCCCCGCAGTTCAAATAGGAGATCCCTTTTCTGAAAAATTATTAATTGAGGCCTGTTTAGAGTTAAGAGGATTAGATTATGTGATTGGACTGCAAGATTGTGGAGCTGCCGGTCTGACCAGTTCTTTGTGTGAAATGGCCAGCCGAGGAGATAGCGGGTTAGATATTGAACTATCAAAAGTACCCAAACGGGAAGAAGGAATGAACCCTTTTGAAATTATGCTTTCTGAATCTCAAGAAAGAATGATAGTGGTAGTTAAAAAAGGGAAAGAAGAAGAGATTAAAAAAATATTTGATAAGTGGGGTTTAGATTCCGCCGTGATTGGCAGAGTAACTAATGATGGTAAATTCAGGGTCAGAGATAAAGGAGAAATAGTAGCAGATATACCCGCTAAATCACTTGCCGAAGGAGCACCTACTTGTCATCGTAAAGGGAAAAAGCCGGATATTTTAGATTCGGTGAATAAGCTTAATTTATCCGAGATTTCTCAACCAGATGATTATAATCAAGTATTATTACAGTTGTTGGCTTCTCTAAATATTATAAGTAAAGAAAAGATTTATGAACATTATGATTATATGGTAAGAAATAATACTATACTACCTCCCGGAGATGATGCTGCAGTATTAAGAATAAAAGGAACCAAAAAAGCCATAGCCCTTACCACTGATGGCAATGGAAGATATTGTTACCTTGACCCCTTAACAGGAGGGAAGATAGCGGTAGCAGAAGCGGCCAGAAATTTGTCTTGCAAAGGAGCTTTACCCCGGGCGGTAACCGACTGTTTAAATTTTGGAAATCCTGAAAAGGAAACTATCTACTGGCAATTAGAAGAAGCCATTAAAGGAATCAGTGAAGCCTGTCGAGTATTGCAGACCCCGGTCATAAGCGGCAATGTAAGCTTGTATAATGAAAGCAAAGGGGAAGCTATTTATCCTACACCGGTTATCGGAATGGTGGGGATTATCGAAGATTATAACCATATCTGTTCTATGGAATTTAAAAATTATAATGATTTGATAGTACTTTTAGGAGAAAATAAAGAAGAATTGGGCGGAAGTGAATATTTAAAAGTTATTCATAATTTAGAAAAGGGTATACCTCCCCGGATTGATTTGTTGAAAGAACAGGCAGTTCAAAATGTATGCCGGGAGGCGATTAAGAAGGAATTGGTTTCTTCAGCTCATGATTGTTCAGAAGGCGGATTGGCTATAGCCCTGGCAGAGAGTTGTATTAAAGGGGGAAAAGGAGCGAAAATAGAAATCGAAGACAAAATAAGAAGTGACGCCCTGTTATTCGGAGAAAGTCAATCTCGAATCATTATATCTCTTAATCCAAAAAACCTATCTTTGTTACAAGATATAGCCGGTAAATATCAGGTTCCTCTTTTGGTGTTAGGTTCTGTGGAGGGTGAAGAATTAAATATAAACCGCTTAATTAGTATAAAAGTAGAGCAATTGGAAAAAGTTTGGAGAGGCACAAAATAATGCATGAGGAATGTGGAATTTTTGGAATTTTTAATAAAGAAGATATGTCTATAGATGTGGCTAAATTGACTTATTTTAGCCTTTATGCCCTTCAACATCGGGGACAGGAGAGTGCGGGGATTGCAGTATCTGATGGAAAAAAGCTCTTAATCTATAAAGATTTAGGGTTAGTATCTGAAGTATTTAACGAAGAAAAACTAAAGACCTTGCAAGGGAATTGTGCTATCGGTCATGTAAGATATTCTACAACAGGTGCTAATATTTGGGAAAATAGCCAACCTCTTTTGAAGAAATATAAAGGAGGAACTTTCTCTTTAGCTCATAATGGTAATCTGGTAAATCAAGCAGAATTAAAGGAAAAATTAAAAGAAAAAGACGTTCAAATTTATTCCTCAACAGATAGTGAAATAATATCTAATTTAATAAAAACAACACCGGAAGAGAGTATTGAAAAAAATATTGAAATTGTAGCTGCTCAATTAAAAGGAGCCTTTTCTTTAGTGATAATGACTGAAGATAAATTAATCGGGTTAAAAGATTCTTTCGGTTTTCATCCCCTTGCCTTGGGGAAATTAGGAGATTCTTATGTTTTTGCTTCCGAAACCTGCGCTTTTAATCTTATCGGTGCCGAATTTATCCGGGAAGTGGAACCAGGAGAGATGATAGTAATCGATAAAGAAGGAATGAGATCAATCAAAATTTTACCTGATAACAGAAAAGCTCTTTGTATTTTTGAGTTTGTTTATTTCGCTCGTCCGGATAGCACTATATACGGAGCAAATGTAGCTTTAAGCCGACAAAAAATGGGTCGAAGATTAGCTCAGGAATATCCGGTGCAAGCAGATATAGTAGTTCCTGTACCGGACTCAGGAATTTCTGCAGCTATCGGTTATGCAGCCCAATCAGGTATCCCTTATGAAGAAGGTTTGATCAAGAACCGTTATATCGGAAGAACTTTTATCCAACCTGAACAATTAATTCGGGATTTTGGAGTTAAAATAAAACTCTCCCCTATCAAAGAAATAATAAAGGGTAAGAGAGTGATATTAATAGATGATTCTATTGTTCGGGGGACTACCAGCCGAAAGATTGTAAAGTTAGTAAGAGAAGCAGGAGCTCGCGAGGTTCATGTTCGGATAAGTTCTCCCCCTATTTTCTTTCCCTGTTTTTACGGGATAGATACACCGAATAGAGAATATTTAAGAGCTTCAAATCATACCTCGACATCTCTCTTTTTTAAATCTCCCACTTTTATTAAGCGGCGATTCTGTTTCTGTCTTAAGATAGTTAGAGCTTTATCTTCAAAGTCCGGTGCCAGTGCTGCTTCCACAAAAGGAGTTTCATTAATTAAATTGGCTAAACTTGTCCCCACCACCCTATTGATACCGATAACGCTGCCATAGGCAGAAAGAGGATCTCCCCGGTAAGCTTTTTTATAGGCCTCTTCAATAGTCAATGCGCTGGCTAAACCACAGGGATTAGTGTGTTTTACAAAGACAACGGTAGGTTCCTGAAAATCTTTCACCATCTCCAGGACCGCTCCTAAATCTACTAGATTGTTAAAAGATAATTCTTTGCCTCCCAATTGTACTGCATCTCCCAGATTGGCCTCTTTTAGCAATACTTCTTTGTAGAAAGAAGCAGATTGATGGGGATTTTCTCCATAACGTAGGTCTGAAACTTTTTCGCCCAGTAAATTTAGAGTATGGGGGGAAGAAGTCGATTCTTTGAGCAGATTTTTTCTTAAATATTGAGAAATAATACTATCATAAAATGAAGTATGTTCAAATACCTCGGTCGCTAATCTCTTTTTAATCTCTAAAGATATTTCTCCCTGATTTTTCTCTAATTCTTCCAAGATGATAGGATAATCCCGGGGATTGATTACTACAGCTACATCTTGATAGTTCTTGGCTGATGCCCTCAAAAGTGAAGGTCCGCCAATATCAATATTCTCGATAGCTTCTTCTAATTTTACCTCTTCTTTAGAAATTGTCTTTTGAAAGGGGTATAAATTTACCACTACCAGGCCTATTGGTTCTATCTGCTGAGCCGCTATCTGCTCTTGATGCAGAGAATTATCACTTTTCGCTAATATACCTCCGAAAATAAGAGGATGAAGCGTCTTAACCCTGCCATCTAATATCTCCGGAAAATTGGTTACTTCGGAAATTAATTTCACTTTAATCTGAGCATCTTTTAATAGCCGAGCTGTTCCTCCGGTAGAAACAATTTCGATACCTAATTTTTCCAGACCTTTAGCAAAATCAATCAATCCTTCTTTATCGGATACGCTGATTAAAGCGCGTTTTATTTTGGTCATTTATTTTTCTCCTTTATGCCCTTGTCGGCAATATCTTTTCTGTAATACATATCTTCAAAATAAATCTCATTGACTCCCTTGTATGCCTTTTCTTTTGCTTTAGATATCGTTTCATCCCAGGCAGTTATCCCCAGAACTCTTCCTCCTGAAGTAACAACCCTGCCTTCTTGAAATTTAGTACCGGCATGAAAGGCTATCATATCTTTCATTTTTTCCAATCTTTCCAAACCGCTAATTACTTTTCCTTTCTGATACTTCTCCGGATATCCTCCGGAAGCCACCACCACACATACTGCGGCATTACCTTCCCATTCGATATTGATCTTATGAAGCGTGCTGTCAATGACTGCATCCAATATATCAATTAAATCTGTTTTTAACCTCGGCAATATAGTTTGAGTCTCCGGATCACCAAAGCGGGCATTAAATTCTAACACTTTAGGGCCTTCTTCGGTTAATATCAGTCCGGCATAAAGGACTCCTTTATACTCTTTTCCTTCATTCTGCAAACCTTTTACAGTAGGTTTTAAAATCTCTTCTAAAACTCTCTTTTCAAACTCATCAGGATAAAAAGGCACCGGGGAATAAGCTCCCATCCCACCGGTATTAGGCCCCAGGTCATTGTCAAATATTTTTTTGTGGTCCTGGGAGGAAACCATGGGAACAACAGTCTTCCCATCACAAAATGCCAAGATCGATACTTCTTCTCCTTCTAAAAATTCCTCTATGATGACCTGCCTGCCTGCTTCTCCAAATTTTTTTTCCTCCATCAGTACATTTAAAGCATCGCTCGCTTCAACTAAATTTTTTACAATAAATACTCCTTTGCCGGCTGCCAATCCGTCTGCCTTTATGACCAAGGGGAAAGTCTGTTGTTGCATATAGTCGAGTGCCTTTTCGCTATTTTGAAAGACCTCATAATTTGCAGTAGGGATATTATACTTTTTTAACAAATATTTGGAAAAGACTTTACTTGATTCAATTTCAGCAGCTTCTTTGCTCGGACCGAATATCCTTAAACCCTGTTGATTAAATTCATTAACTATTCCTTGGGATAAAGGCAATTCCGGTCCCACTACCGTTAATTCAATTTTTTCCTTTTTGGCAAAATCAATTAATTTTTCTATGCTGTCTGCCTCAATATTTACACATTGGGCTAACCTGGAAATTCCTGCATTGCCCGGGGCACAATATATTTTCGAGACTCTAGGGTTTTGTTTTATTTTCCACACCAGAGCATGTTCCCGGCCGCCGCTGCCAATGAACAATACTTTCATTCTCGCTCTACCTCTCTTGTAAAAATTGGATTATTTAATAAATACTTTTCTTCCTTTAATCATCAATCTGCTTTCAGAAAATAACTGAATTGCCCGGGGATAAATTTGATGTTCCTCTTTTAAGATTTTCTCTGCCAAAGATTCCTCCGTTTCATCATCACTCACTTCTACTGCCTTTTGCAGGACAATAGGACCGGAATCCACTCCTTCGTCCACAAAATGAACCGTGCAGCCGGAAACTTTTACACCATAATCAATGGCTTGTTTTTGGACATTTAGTCCCGGAAAAGAAGGGAGTAAAGCAGGATGAATATTCATGATCTTATTTTTATAGGTTCTGATAAAATAAGGGCTCAAAATTCTCATATACCCGGCCAGAACCACCAGTTCAATTTTTTTCTCTTTTAGGGTTTTGATTATCTCTTTATCATAATCTTCTCTATTCTTGAATTCCTTAAAATGAATATAGCGGGTATCGATATGATATTGTTGGGCTCTTTTTAGGGCATAAGCATCCGGATTATCGCTAATCACAACTTTAATTTCACCGGCAATTTTACCTTCTTCAATCGCCTCAATGATCGCCTGTAAATTTGTCCCTCTGCCTGAGACCAAGACTCCGATATTAATCATAATCTTCTCCTTAATGACAACTTTTGTGCCAGGCACCAAAGTTGTCATTTATTCCCTTTTTATCACTTTGCCGATAAGGTAAGAATCGTATCTTGCCATTTTAAGTTCGTCCATCACCTTCGAAGCGTCACTTGGGGAAACAATTAATACCATGCCTATCCCCATATTAAAAGTCCGATACATCTCTCCATCGGAAATTTCTCCTTCTTTTTGAAGGAAAGTAAAAATAGAAGGTTTAGGCCAGCTTTCTTGGTCTATCCGAACTGAAACTCCTTCAGGTAAAATACGGGGAATATTTTCTACTATTCCTCCTCCGGTGATGTGAGCTATTCCTAATATTTTATATTTTTCCAATAAGTGTAAAACCGGAGAAACATAAATGCTAGTAGGTTTAAGCAATTCTTCACCCAAAGATTCCTCCAAAAAAGGCATTTTATCGCTCATTTTATATTTTTTAGATTCAAACAAAACCTTTCTCACCAGGGAAAAACCGTTACTGTGTAATCCATTAGAAGCAATACCTATTACAGCATCTCCCTCTTTAATCTTTTTGCCATCGATTATTTGACTTTTCTCCACAACGCCTACGGCAAAACCGGCTAAATCATATTCTCCTTTAGCATAAAATCCGGGCATCTCTGCAGTTTCCCCACCCAATAAGGCACAATCTGCCATTTTACACCCTTCGGTCACTCCTTTTATAAGCTCAACAACCACTTGTTCTGATAGTTTACCAATAGAAATATAATCCAGAAAAAATAAAGGTTTTGCTCCACAGGTAATGATATCATTCACCGACATTGCTACTAAATCCATACCAATAGTGTCATGTTTATTTAGAGCAAAGGCAATCTTTAATTTAGTCCCCACTCCATCAGTGCTGGAAACTAATACCGGTTCTTTATACTTCTGCTCAGCCAAAGAAAATAATCCACCAAACCCTCCTATCCCGCCTAATACTCCGGGGATAGAAGTTTTGCCGATTAATGGTTTTATTTTTTCAACTATCTGGTTGGCCAGGCTAATATCTACGCCAGCTTCTTTATAAGATTTTACCATAAGCTAAATTTTCCTTTCTTTAATAAGCGTCATCTCGGGCTCGATGAATCGAGCCCCTACACTGGGTACTTCCCATCAAAACAAGCCAGACAAAAATTATCAGCAGGGATTTTATTAAAAACACTGCATAGCCCTTCTATGCTCAAATAACCCAGACTATCCGCTTCTATCCATTTTTTCGTCTCTTGTAAGGTATGATTTGAAGCTCTTAAATATTCTCTATTCGGTGTATCTATCCC
>ASPC01000033.1 GCA_000405345.1 Atribacteria bacterium SCGC AAA255-N14 | reverse complement strand
AACTACTTTGGTCGAATTAGGACATGAAGTCCTGGGAGTAGATAATGATGAAGAAAGAGTAAATGATTTAAAAGATGAGATCACTCAGGCAGTGCAGGCTGATATTACCGAGGAAAGAGTTTTAAAAGAATTAGGGGTAAAAAATTTTGATGCCGCTATTGTAAGCATCGCTACTGATTTAGAAGCAAGCATCTTGGTAACTATGATGTTAAAAGAAATGGGACTAAAATATATTATCGCTAAAGCCCAAAACAATCTCCATGCAAAGATTTTAAAAAAAATTGGTGTGGATAAAGTTGTATTTCCCGAAAGAGATATGGGGGCAAGAATCGCTCGAAGATTAATCACCCCAAATATTAAAGATTATGTAGAACTGGAACCTAATTATAATATTATGGAGATTAAAGCCTTGCCCGAATTCGTAGATAAATCTTTAAGTGAACTTGATCTGCGGAATAAATATGGAATAAACGTTTTAGCTATAAAGAGAAATAATGGCTTTAATATCTCACCCCGGGCAAAAGATGTAATAAAAAAGGACGATTTACTAATTGTAATCGGAGAGACCAAAATAATTACTGAATTAGCCGGCAAAGCAAATCATTAAAAAATAATTTTTTGGGCTATTGCCTATTTGGAGTACATAAAAATTCCCAAAACGCTAATGAAAAGAGAAGAAAAATGCAAATATTTGATAGAAAATTGAAGAAGTATTTTCCTAATTACATACTCCAAAGTCTGTTGGCTACTATTGCTCTGACCATTATTCTTTATTTTATAAATATATTTACTAATACCGCAATTGTTGCTTCTTTGGGAGCTACCACTTTTATCATCTTCGCTATGCCCAAATATGAAACTGCTCAACCCAGGAGGGTCATCGGAGGGCATATATCCGGCATCATTGTAGGAATTCTTTGTTTTTATCTCTATTCCCACATACAAAACGAAAACAATTTTTTTCTTTCTTACGAAATGTTTAAAATTCTTATTCCTGCAATCTCCGTAGGATTAGCTATCTTCACTATGGTTATTACTAACACCGAACATCCCCCTGCCGCCGGTACTGCTTTAGGAATTACAATTCAAGGATGGAGTTATTCAACCATACTGGTTATTATAAGTACTATTCTCCTTTTATCATTATTTAAATATTTGCTAAAAACATGGCTAAAAGATTTGGTTTAACCTTACTGTTTTTCAAAAAAATACAGCTGATATGCTATAATAAAACAAAAAAGGTTGAATATGAATATATGATAAAAAATATTTTATTTGTCTATAACCAGGTAAGTCAGAGAGAACGTAAGGGGCTCTTTAGAGAATGTATCCTTATTGAAGATGTAGACGCTATTCGCAAGGCTTTAATTGAGACTAACAATAATATTTTATCTTTAGACCTGCTTTCACCGGAACAATTAAACAAGTTTATCAACAAACATCAACCCATTGATCTAGCTTTTATCCTGGCAGAAGGATATAAAGATATCCCTCATACCCTTTATAGTGGGCATGGTTCAGCCATGGTTCGTAAACAGTTAACTAAATACCATATTCCCTGTGCCCTCTCCAGTATTGAAAGTATGGAAGTCTGCCGCAATAAAAACCTTACTTATATCAACCTCAGGGAAAAAAATATTTTAGTTCCGAATTATTTTATATTTGATACCCACTTTCGATTTCACAAAATAAAATTACTCTCCCAGATAGAGAAAATAGAGTTTCCCCTGATGATAAAACCAGCTGGCGGAGGAGATAGCATAGGTATTACCCCTAAATCTGAGGTGCATAATCTTCAAGAGCTAAAAAACAGGATTATCGGTCTAAAAAAAGAACTGGGTCCTGAAAAATTAATCATCGAAAAATATTTACCCGGAAGAGAGTATACTATTGGAGTTCTAGGCAGTAGAGCTAAAAAATATATCTTGCCCATTATTGCTTTCCCTAGAGACCATGGCATCAGATATACTTCCACTAAAAAGAAAGAATATAAAATGAGGGAAAAATTTGAAATAATCTATCGGGATGATGAAAGATTTAAAAAACTTGCCCAAATGGCCATCAAGACCTTTGATGCCGTGGGAGCCAGTGATGCTATCAGAATTGACTTTATGGAAGATGAATCAGGAAACACTTACGTTATAGATGTAAACGGGACGCCTGCTTTATCTCTAACTGGCTCTCTGACCTTTATGGCAAGTAAAGTAGGACTAACTCATGGCCAATTGATAAAACTTATTTTTTATGAAAGTGTCGTCCGACATGATTTAGCCCCTACCTATCTTCTGGAAGAGATGATATCTAAAATTCAAACCAAGCTTGCTACTTATTATGCTGATGAAGAGGACGAAGATATAGAAATGGCTTTAATTTAAATAATCCTTATTTTCCTTCAGATTCCAAATCTATCATCTTCTTTTTTAAAGGATTATCTTTCTGACCGGAAAATCCCCCTATACTACCGTCACTCTTTATAACCCGATGACAGGGGACGACCAATGGTAAAGGATTATTTCTCATGGTGCTTCCCACTGCTCGGTAAGCCCGAGGATAACCGGCCGCTTCTGCTACCTCTTTATAGGACCGGATTTCACCATAAGGAATTTTTTTAACTGTCTGTAGAATTTCTTTCTTAAAATTCGCATAGTTGTCTAAGTTCAACTGGTAATCTGTAAAATCAACTTTCTTACCGGCATAATATTCTTTAACCTTTTGAATTAAATTTTCCCAACCTCTATTATCTTCGAAAAGATTATTACATTTTAACTCTTCTCTGATTTCAAAAAGAACATCCTCTTTTCTCTCTTCCGGCAAAATAAAAATCCGCAAGCCCTTCTGGTCAGCTGCAAACCCTGCCCATCCCCAGGTAGTTAAGAAAATAGCATATTTAAAAATATTTTCCGACATAAATTTCCCTCCTCTTTTTGTCTTGTTACTGTTTTTATTATATAATCTAAATTAGTAGTGGTCAATAAATCCGTTTTATACTAACGACTGATTTAATTGGAGAATTGGTTAATCGGTCAATGGATCAATATTTCATTATCATCTATAAACAAGAATAATAATTTTTATTTATATCAAAAAAATCAGGATGGAATTAATTATGCTAAAAAAAATAAATGTCTTGCTGTTAGCGGGTGGAAAAAGCAAAATAAGTATGAGAAAATTTTCCGGAAAAGAAAATAAAGCTTTAATTGAAATAGGCCCTCACCGCCAACCCATGATTCTCCATATAATAGAAGCTCTAAAAAAATCAAAATACACTGATAAAATCATAGTAGCAGGACCTGAAGAAGTACAAAAAATGGTAAAAGATATGGTCTATCTAACCATTTCCGACGGTCAAACCATTCCCGATACCTTGAAATCAGGAATTTTACCCCTCAAAAAAGACCCTTTAATATTAATCTCAACTTGTGACGCCCCTTTAATAACCGAAAAACATATCGATTGTTTTATAAAAGAGTGCTACGGGTGGCCTGGTTTTGATATTTATTATCCTATAATCGATAAAGAAGTTTATCAACAGTCTTACCCCTCTTCAGATTTAAGAAGAGTGTATGCTAGTCTTGTTGAAGGAAATTTTACCGGAGGAAATATTCTTTTAATAAATCCTCGGATTATCACTGATTTTGCAGATACAATTAACGATTTTATCTATTTCAGGAAACATCCTTTAAAAATGGCTCGACTCTTGGGGGCTCGAATTACCACGAAATACTTAAGAAAATATCTATCTATTCAGGACCTGGAAAAGAGAGTCCCCGAATTGTTAGGAGGTTATAAAGGGAAAGCCATCCTCTCTCCTCCTGAAATCGCTCTGGATATCGATAAACCCAGGCATTTAAAAGCTCTTTGGAATAATTATTAAAGCTTACTCTTTACCCCATACATACGGCCGCCATTTTTACCGGTAAGAAGGTAGGAAGTGATAAAGGCTTTTCGGTCATATTCTAAAGAGGTATCCCTTACTTTGGGAAAATAATTTCTTTCACATATTACCCTTAAGATTTGAACTTCTCCATCTTTACCATATCCTACATTTCGGGTAACTCCGAATCCTTCTTCCCGAAGCTTCTCTTCGATTTCCTGCCATTTATTTCTAGAAATAATACCCACAGAAATTATCTCTTTAGAAATTTTTTCAGATATAAATATTCCCACTATATTTCCTATCGAAAAACCTGCACAATAGGCAATGACATTAAGCCAATTCCCAATATCCTGTATTACTTTACTTACTATCAGAATAAAAATCAAAACTTCAAAAAAACCAAGCACACCGGCAATAAGCTTTTTTCTTTTTACTATCATTTGAACTCTAAAAGTTCCCATAGATACATCCAAAACTCTCGATAAAAAAATAATTCCCGCCCCTATATAAATGTTTGAATCCATCACTCTATCAATCATACTCATTACTATTTCCATACCTTTTTTCTCACCTCTTTCTCTATGTCTTTATTCTAACATCTTATTTATTTTATATTACTTTAAAATCACTGGCAATTATAGTACAGAAAAATTGATTATGCAACAGCTCTATTAAAAATTTTTAATTTTATTTTATAATATAAGAACTCAAAACCAAAACTAAGAAAAAAGTTTTATATTTTTACACGATACGAAACAAAAAAGAAGGATTTTCTCTTAAAACGTCGAATAATAGATAAGGATGCAAAAAAATTAAACAGAATTTTCCTCAAATAAGAGGTAATAAAAAATGTTAGAAAACTATTTCGAAAAAGGCGATAGAGCTCTATCCACATATGAGGCTTATGGAAGAAACCCGGTGTCAATTAATAGAGTAATCGAGTACTTTAAGAAAGGTTTAAAATCAGATTCCGATAATGTCTTATACCATTATCGTTTGGGTTATGCCTATCATCTAATGAGAAGATTAATGGAAGCAAGCAATGAATACGAAAAAGTTCTAAAACTAGACCCTCCTCGTCTAGCCACAGAAGCTGACCTAAAATTAGCAACTAAATATGCTCCCAGATTATTTGTAAATCCCAAAGAATACTTCAAGATAAAGGATTTAGTAGCAGTAATCCATCCAATAAAACCAATTATTGCCTATAATCTTTTCTGGGAAGATGACATTGACTATCCTGGAAATAATGACCCTTCCGACCATGAATTACTATGGATAGAATTTAATCAAGGTAAAGGAAAAGTAGTTGGTGTATATACTTACTTTCATAAAGCTATACTCTTCACTGAAGAATCTGTTAAAGACAGCAACCTTCATCGCCAAAGAGCTAAAGTATTCGGACAATGGGGTGAACATGGGTCTTTACCTTTAGGATGGGAAAAATTACATCCGGAAGCAATATTTGAGAAAATTGGAAAAAAAATCAAAATAAAGAATATGGCACAAAGATACCAGGAACTAAGCAAGAGCATTAAAAATCCTCTCCATCCTTTAGCCAGGGATTGGCCTAAAAAATTTACCGGAAGTTATAAAGATTTTATCAATTTTTCCAAAAATATTGAATTACGTAGAATCCTTAAAAAGAAAAAAATGGTGATAATTAGTAAATGGCCCAATGCAGTAATTAACCAATACTTTCTTGCTTATAATTATTTCCCCAAAAAACAGTGGCCTAAATAAATTTGTATCGAGTATAGAGTATCGAATTAAGAAGACAGAATTCAGGAACCAGAAGTCAGAATAGTATATAGTGAATAAGGAAAGAAATAGAAACCGGTGGTATCCAGAAGACAGAAGTAGGAGCGTATTGCATACGCCCCCAACGATATACATAAAACAGTCAGACAGGCGTCTCGACTGTCTCTGAATTAAGGTAGGGGTTTGATTCATCGAACCCGAAAGAAGCCGGGGTCGGATAAATCCGACCCCTACCTCTCAAACTAAAAGTATAAATGAAAAAAAGTAGTAAATATTTAATAATGTTTAGTAAAAGAACGGCGTGTCATGTCGGACAAGGACATATAGACAATTAAATAAAGAGAGGTAAATAAATTAATGAAAGCAGAAATTATCAGTATAGGCAGTGAAATACTAAGAGGGCAGATCACCGATACCAACGCAAATTTTATTGCCAAAAAATTAGTAGAATCAGGTATTGATTTAGAGCATATTTCAGCTGTCGGTGATAATCCTGAATCTTTATTATCCACTTTAAAACTCGCCTTTCAACGTTCCGACCTAATAATTACCACCGGTGGCCTGGGACCTACGGAAGATGATATTACCTACCAAACCATTGCCAGGGCTTTAAATCTTAAACTGATAAAATATCCGGAAGCTGAAGAAAATTTAAAAAAGATTCTCCATAAAATAAAAATAAAAGTTTCCCCAAGCAACCTCAAACAAGTCTACCTTCCGGAAGGGGCGAAAATTATCATTAATCAATATGGTACTGCCCCAGCCATGATTTTAGAAAAAGATAACAAAATTATATGTTCTTTTCCCGGTGTCCCCCATGAGATGAAAAATCTGATAGAAGAAAATCTAATCCCTTATCTAAAAGAAAAATTTCCACCTTCCCTAATTAAAAAGTCAAAAATATTAAAAGTTACCGGTCTTGGAGAGTCATCAGTTAATGAACTTATTCGCGACTATATAAACAAACAAACTAATTTTTCTTTTGGCATATATGCTAATCCGGAAGATATTCAGGTCCAGGTAACTACCCAGGCTCCCACTGAAAAAGAAACAGACAAACTGTTACAATTTTCGGTTAACCAATTAACTAAAATATTGGGTAATTATATTTATGGAATTGATGATGAAACCTTAGAAGAAGTAGTGGGGAAATTATTAAAAACAAAAAAATTGAAAGTTGCAGTGGCAGAATCCTGCACCGGTGGAATGCTGGGGGAGATGATTACCCGCATACCGGGAAGTTCTGAATATTTTCAAGGCGGAGTGATAAGTTATAATGCTAAAATCAAAGAAGACCTGTTAAAAGTACCCCCGGAAGTAATCAAAAAATATGGTGAGGTTAGCAAAGAAGTGGCTCAATTAATGGCTGAAGGGGTGCGAAGATGCTGCCACATTGATATAGGGATTAGCATTACCGGTATTGCCGGCCCGGGAGGAGCAACCGAAAAGAAAAAAGTAGGATTGGTCTATATGGCTCTTGCTGACAGTAAAAAGACTATTACCCAAAAACACCAGCTATTCGGAAACCGCCAATTAATCCGTGTACGTTCAACCCGCCGCGCTCTCAATATGCTTCGTATGTATTTAATGGGAAAATAATTATCAAGTTAATTTAATTTTATTTTATTTTTGTAAGGAGGTTAATTTTGATTAAAGTAGGGGAATTTTATGCTCCGGGGAAAATTATCTTTGGCTCGGGAGGATTATCTAAAATTGGGACAGAAGCAAAAAGATTAGGAAGTAAAGTTTTAGTAGTATTAGGTAGAAGTGCGATGAGAAAAAGTGGAGCACTGGATCGCTTAACTCACTTACTTATAGAAAATAATTTAGAATATCTAATCTACGAAAATATCCCCTCTGACCCTACGGTAGAAATAATTGATACCGGAACAGGTCTTGCCAGAAAAGAAAAATGCAATCTGGTTATAGCCCTGGGGGGAGGAAGTGTCCTGGATGCAGGTAAGGCTATTTCGGTAATGGTAACCAATGAAGGTTCGGTGGCCGATTATCAGGAAATCGAAGGAAAAGGTAGAAAATTTCAACACAAACCCATCCCCTTTATCGCTATCCCCACTACCTCAGGTACCGGCTCAGAAGCGACGAGAAATGCAGTAATCACCAATACTAAACTTGGTTTAAAGAAGAGTATAAGAGACCCCTGGCTCATTCCGGAAGTGGCTCTGGTTGACCCCGAACTTACCCTATCTCTACCCCCTTACGTAACAGCCGTCTGCGGTGGTGATGCTTTAACTCAATGCATAGAATCTTATTTAGGCAAGAAAAGTCAGGAAATCACCGATGCCCTGGCCCTGCATGCCATAGGATTAATCGGTAAAAGTTTGGCCAAAGCAGTAAAGGATGGAAAAAATTTAGAAGCACGTAAAGATATGGCTATGGCTGCACTTTTGAGTGGGCTTTGTCTGTCTAATTCAGGATTAGGAGCAGCCCATGCCCTCTCTCACCCTCTGGGAGTGCATTATAAAATTCCTCATGGTCTGTCCTGCGCAGTACTGTTACCTTATGTAATGGAATACAATTTGCCGGTAGTTGCCAAAAAGTTAGCTAAAATAGCCCAATCTTTAGAGGAAGATATCTCTTTATTATCGGATACGGAAGCCGCTCAAAGGGCAATATATAAGGTAAAAGAAATACTTTCTCAGGCCGGAATTAAAACCAATCTATCAGAATGCGAAATAAAAAAAGAAGATTTTTCACAATTAATTAAGGGTGCAAAAGGGGGAAGTTTAAATAATAATCCACGGGATACATCTGATGAGGATTTAATTGAATTGTTATATAAAATGACTGGCCTTTATTGATATAACAGAATTACATTAAATTTAAATTAATTTACTATTTTGGTTTTTTAGTATCTACTACGATATTCGGTTCTTGGTCTAGGTGGACGAGCTTCGTCAATCTTTAATGGACGACCGTCAAAATCGGTATCATTTAACGCATCTTTAGCTTTTCCAGCTTCTTCTGGTGTAGACATTTCTACAAATCCAAAACCTTTGCCTTCGATAATGTTGACACTCTTAACTTCGCCATGAGCAGAAAATATTTCACTTAACTGATCATTGGTTACAGAATATTTAAGATTTCCTACATATAATTTACTACCTTGCATACTTTTTCCCTCCTTTTCGATATTTCTCTTAAGTCCAATAACGTTTCTTTGGGAGAGAAGAAGCAAGGAAATGATTCTAACCTCTTAACGATAACATTATTAAAACACAAGAGATCCTTTTTAACAATCTGTTATAGTTCGTTCAGTTGATTGTTGTTAGCATCTCTTTTCAGTAATAAAGGCCAGTCGTTTTTATCTAACAGACTTTAACGTCACAAGTATACCACAACTTTTAATTTTGTCAAATTTATTTATATATTTTTTTTCAATATTTTTAAATTATCTAACTACCCCACTAAAGTTTACACTAACTATTGCAACAAGATTGATGTTCGGTACGGCTGATTATTTCATCTTGTAAGGTTTTACTGAGATTATTGAAATAATCGCTGTACCCTGCCACTCGCACAATAAGATTTCTATATTTTTCAGGTTCTTTTTGAGCAGCCTTTAGGGTATCAGCACTAATTACATTAAATTGTATATGATGCCCTCCCAATTTAAAGTAAGCCCTGATTAAGTGAGCAAGGCTGTTTAGTCCTTTTTCTCCCTCCAATAATTGAGGGGTAAATTTTTGATTTAGAAGAGTCCCTCCTGTTTTTACCTGTTCCATCTTGGCAGCTGATTTAATAACTGCCGTAGGTCCCAAACAGTCAGCCCCCTGCACCGGGGAAATGCCTTCGGACAATGGTTGCTTCTCTCTTCTCCCATCCGGTGTAGCTCCCACTACCGAACCAAAATAAATATGACAGGTTGTGGGGAGCATATTAATCCTGTAAACTCCGCCTTTGGTATTTTTTCTCCCATTTACTTCCTCGTAAAAAGCATCAAATACTAATTTCATAATATCATCTGCATAATCATCATCATTCCCGTATTTAGGGGTCTTGTTCAAAAATAGTTGGCGTATCTCTTCTTGGCCAACAAAATTATATTTTAATGTTTCTTTTAATTTTTTCATATTTATATTCTTCTGATCAAAGACGTGGTATTTAATTGCTGAAAGACTATCGGTAATAGTTCCAATACCTACCCCCTGGATATAATCGGTATTATAGCGAGCCCCTCCGGCATTATAATCCTTCCCATTTTCAATACAATCACTAATTATTATAGAGAGGAACGGGGCGGGCATATAGGCAGCATATAATCTTTCAATTATATTATTTCCCCTTATTTTTATATCTATAAAATGGTGAAGCTGTCTTTTAAAGGCAGCCATTAATTCTTCAAAAGAATTAAACCGGGCTGGTTCACCGCTTTCTATCCCTATTTTCTTACCAGTCTGGAGGTCAATACCGTTATTTAAAGTTATCTCCAAAACTTTTACTAAATTAAAATAACCAGTTAAGATGTAGCTCTCTTTACCAAAGGCACCGGTCTCTACGCAACCACTGGTACCTCCACAGCGGGCATCTTCTATAGATTTACCCTGTCTGAGCATCTCTTCGATAACTTCTTCGGCATTAAATACCGAGGGCTGCCCCCAACCTTTTCTAATTATTTCACCAGCTCGTTTTAAAAACCTGTCCGGGCTCTTTTTACTCAATTGAATATTGGTGCTGGGCTGTAATAATCTTATTTCATCAATTACATCGAGTATCAGATAGGTTAAATCATTGACGCCATCAGAGCCATCTACCTTTAATCCCCCGTTATTAATATTGGCAAAATCGGTATAGGTACCACTTTCTGCTAAAGTTACTCCTACTTTGGGTGGTGCCGGTTGATTGTTGAATTTTATCCAGAAACACTCCAAGAGCTCCTTTGCCTTCTCCTGAATCAGCGTCCCCTCTTCCAACCCCTTTTTATAAAAGGGATATAAATGCTGGTCTAATCTACCTGGATTAAATGAGTCCCAGGTATTAAGCTCGCTAATAACTCCTAAATGAACGAACCAGTACATCTGGAGGGCTTCCCAAAAATTGCGAGGAGGATTCGCAGGGACATATAAGCAAACTTCGGCAATTTTTTGTAACTCTTTTTTTCTTTGAGGATTTTTCTCGGCTTCAGCCATCTCTAGGGCCTTTTCAGCATAACGCCCGGCAAACCTGATTATCGCTTTAGCACAGATAAGCATAGCTTTTAATTCTTCCTGTTTATTATAGGCTTCAGGGTCATTTAAATAATCTAGATTCTGTATATGTTTTTCTATATCCTGGATAAAATCAGAAAAACCTTTATGGTAGATCTTATCATCAGCCACCGTATGTCCGGGGGCTCTCTGTTCCATAAATTCGGTAAATATTCCGGCTGCGTAACATTCCTTCCACTCCAGAGTCATCTCTTTAAATATCCGACTGCGCATTGACCTGTTTTCCCAATAAGGAATAATTTTCTCTTTTTGAACTTCCCTTACTTTCTGATTTACTGTAAAAAAAATCTTCTTTCGATTATTAATCAGTTCGAGGTCTTCCAGACTGTGACAACATAATTCAGGAAAGGTGGGAGTCGCCCGGGGGTGTCCCCCTCTTTCTCCTACAATAAGTTCTCCTTCACCAATACATATACTTTTATTTTCCAGAACATGTTCAAAAGCTAAGGCGCGAAGAACAGGTGCCGAAACTGTTCCGTTGTACTTCTCATAGGCTTCAGTCACTAAATTTGCCCGCTCAATAGAAATAAAAGGTTGAGTATCTAAACTTTCCTGTCTTAACTTTTCTATTCTTTCATTCATATAAATTAACCTCTTAACTTTACGTTCAGATTAAACTTACTTAAAATCGCAGATACCTCGGATAATTTTTCTTCCGAAGGAGGTTGTGTAGTTACTAACTTATAATTCCTTCCCAATCTTCTGTATTTATCTATGCCTATATAGTGATAAGGGAGAATATTCACCTGAGCAATCTTTAAGGAAGATAAAAATTCTCCCGTTTCCTTGATATTTTGAGAATCATCATTTATGCCCGGAATAATCGGAAAACGAATAAATATATTATTGTGTACCGAGGAGAGTTTCTTTAAATTTTCTAAAATGATCTCATTGAATACCCCGGTATATTTTTTATGCCTTTCACTATCCATTATCTTAAGGTCATATAAAAATAAATCTACTTTGGGGATTATTTTCTTTAAAATTCTCCAGGAAATATATCCGGAGATATCGACTGCGGTGTGAATCTTCTTTTCTCTGCAGCCATTGAGGAGACCCTCTAAAAATTCAGATTGTCCTAAAGGTTCCCCACCGGAGAAGGTCACTCCCCCGCCAGATTCTTCATAAAACACCAAATCTTTCTCTATCTCTTTTGTAACCTCTTCGGTGGTTAGTTTTTTCCCTATCATTTCCCGAGCTAGAGCCGGGCATTTTTCTGTGCACTTTCCGCAAAGAATGCATTTCTCTTTTTCAGTAACCGGAATGCCATTTTTTATCTGAATAGCATTAGAAGGACAAATCGTAGAACATGCTCCGCAGCCTATACATCTAACTCCCCAAAATAACATTTCCTGCCCGCTTAACTGACTTTCGGGATTTTGACACCACCAGCAATTAAGCGGACATCCTTTTAGAAAGACTGTGGTTCGAATTCCAGGTCCATCATGAATAGAATACCTTTGAATATTAAAAATTATTCCTATAGTCATAATTATTAAATCTTAATTAATCATTCTATCTTTCTTTTTTTATTTTTAAAACTGCGTCAGACAACTATTCCCCCTGACAAAATCTATAAAGTTTTAGAGATACATATCTACTCCATAATGGGTAATAGGTCAATTAAAAAATATGTCATCTGTTTAAACTTAATATCATTATTGACACATTATCAGCTTTTCATTTTTCCCATAATTTTAAGCGCTGTTTCGGTTGTTGAAAGCCCCCCTCTACCAGTACAGCGTAACTCTGCCGGTAGACTAACACCTACATCATACATAGCTTTTATAGTCTCATCAAGTGGTATCACCACATCAACACCTGAAATAATCATATTAACCGCAGCCAAAGCATTAGTAGCAGCCATTACATTTCTCCCTAGACAAGGTACTTCGACCCGATTGGCCACTGGATCACATATTAATCCTAACATATTTTGCAAGGCTATTGAAGCTGCATCAATACCTTGTTTAACATTTCCTCCAATTAGTTGGATTAAACCAGCTGCGGCCATTGCTGAAGCAGAACCGCACTCTGCTTGACAACCACAAACTTCTGCAGAAAAAGTAGCTTGTTCTGAAATAAAAACACCAATAATGCCCGCAGCAAGCATCGCTTTGATTATCTTATCATCATCTAAATTCATATACTGAGCTGTACCTAATATTGCTCCGGGGACAGCACCGCAGGAACCAGCAGTAGGGGCAGCCACGATTAGCCCCATAGAGCTTTTTACCTCCATCATTGCCATAGTAAAAGCAATAATATGATTCAATACGCCTCCGGGAATCAACTTATTTTCTCGATTCGCTTTTTCAACCAGCCTAGCCTGGGGGCCTAAGATTCGATCTTTGTAAGAGGTTCCTTTTAAACCGACTTCAATGGATGATTTTAAGATATTAATCATTTCATCCATTTTAGAAAATATTTCAGCTTTGGATATTTTTCCTCGACTACTTTCATATAAGGCAGCTAATTCCCATAATTCTCCACCATTTTTTTCCCAATAGCTCAACATTTTGGAAGCGGTATTATACGGAATACAACAATCTTTTACCGATACAATCGGCATAACAGGATCCAGCTGTCTTATATATAAAATATCTTTTAATTTTTGCAACCAGAAGATTTTAGACGAAGATAATTTTGAACCAGATTTTAAATTAATAATGCCTTGCTCCTGCTTACTATTTTCCGATAAATCAATATAGGCAATTTCTTTAATTTCCTTTTTAATCTTCTCTACTATTTTTTTGGCTTCTTTACTTTTTATACCGGAATAAAATAATAATGTTTCATAAAAATCCCCGTAAATTGACAAGGAAAATTCCTCAATTTTTTTTATTTCAATCAAACCGCCACCAACCGAAATAGCTCTTAAATGAATCTTCTTGTCTTCTTGATCGGCTAACATTATTTTTATAGTATTGGGATGATCAGCAATAAAATCGGTAATTTTAAATTTTATCTCTATATTTTCTTCTTTGGCCTTTTGCAAAGAAATAGGCATAGTCTGATCATCCGGTGTTAACCCTAACAATCCTGCCGCAAGACCAATATCGGTTCCCTGAGAATGATAGGTAGGGGCAATGGCCCCCTGTCTTTCAAACTCAATCACAACATTCTTTAATCTCCCACCTAATAACTGACGTGCAAGATTACCAATCCTGACCGAAGCAGCCACATGAGAACTAGAAGGTCCCCTCATAATCGGCCCTATAGCATCATTAAAAATACTAGCTGGTTGCTTTTTGATAAAATCACCTTCTTTTATTTCATAAATTCAATAGCCTTTCCTAATAATCGATCAATTTTTTTACAGTGTTCTTTGCTTAATGGTAAACGAGGAGAACGAAAATTACCTCCATTTGCTCCTCTTCTATCCATACAATATTTTACAATCTGCACTAACTTACCTGATTCTTCTAGTTCTATACATAGTGGCAAAATAACATTATAAATTTCCTGTGCTCTTTTATAATTTTTATTGATCACAGATTCTTCGTAGATTGCCGATGACAGTTCAGGTAATGCATTACTGATTACCGACACCCAACCTTGAGCTCCAAGGAAAAATGATTCGAATACAAGCTCTTCACTACCACAGAAAGTAATAATATTTCCATGGCCAAGCCGTTCGATTTCTCTTAAACGAATGATATCCCCAGTAGATTCTTTAATATATTTGATATTTTCTTTCTCTGCTAATTTAAGAACTGTTTCTAACTGGATATCCACTCCGGATGCCCCTGGATTGTTATAAATCATAATAGGAATATTAACAGCATCTGATATTGTCTCATAGTGATAAATAATTTCTTCCTGTAAAGGATTAAAATAATATGGCGGTAGAATAAGAACAGCGTCAGCCCCAATCTTTTCAGCATGCTGAGTATATTCTATCGTTTTAGTTGTTGTTTCTGCAGTAGTACCTATACATACTGGAAGTCTATTATTTACAACCTTAATCACAAATTCAGCTATCTCATAACGCTCCTTTTCGGTTAAACTAGCCATTTCACCCGTACTACCTAAAGGAATTAATCCATGTGCACCTTTTTCAATATACCATTCAATATTTTCTTCCATTGCCTTAAAATTAATATTTTGATTTTCGTCAAAAGGCGTAACCATTACGACGAAAGTCCCTTTTAATTCTTTTATTTCTTTCTTCACAAAAACCTCCCCGAGCTTAATTTAATTTTTATTTTCACCCTTTTTTAAATTTATTCTATAAAATAAATAATTATTGATTATTAGATTAGGTAATATCAAGATCATGCAGTTTTTCTGGTAATGGTTTACCAGTTTGCTTATCCCATCCTCTTGCTTCATAATATTCATTAAGCATACCTTCATAATCTTTAATTACACATTTTTTTTCATCTTTATAATCACCAAATTTAGGTAACCCTCTCATTCTTTCCGGCAATAAATCGTCCTTTCGAGAGAAACCTTCCCTCATATTAAATAACCTCTGTAAATTATATACTCTTTCTCCAATTTTTAACAAATCTCTATCAGATATATTCCAGCCAGTAAGGGCAGATAATATCATTGCTAGATGTTCCAATGTACAACCTACGTACATCATAAATTTACAAATATTTAAAACATCCGGTATTATTAAACCATCTTGTAATAATTTTACTATCTTACCTTTTCCTTTTTCTTCCCATCTATCCACTGTCTCCGGATCTGGAAGACCATACTTTAACATGCCAAAATCCATTTTTCCCGAATCATACGCCATGGCCTCCAGTGGATGAATATGGCACATTCCCCGGTTTGCAGTTCCATAGGTAATAGCTAAAGCCTTCCCCGATCTAGGATCATGAGCAGGGGCCTCCAAGCCTTTTCCATGAATGGCAAATTCTTCTGAACCATTTCCCAGTTTTTGGGCAGCTTGCTTGACTCCATCAGCAAGAAGTGATCCAATTCCATCTCTTAAGGCGATCTTTTTAACCAAAATCGGTAAAATATTTGCATTACCCCAGGTTAAATCTAAACCATCAACATCATTCTGATTAAGTATACCTTTTTCATAACATTCCATAGCAAAAGCTATCGATGCACCAGCTGAAATGGTATCAATCCCATATTCATTACATAAATAAGTGCAATTAACCGCTGCATCAACATTTTTATTTAATACAAAAGCAGTAAATGCTGCAATTGATTCATATTCTGCCCCTTCGTGTACAGGGGTTTTATATTGTCCATTTTTAACTTCTACAATTCTTCCGCATGCTATAGGGCAACCCCGATAGCACATATTGTTTTTAATTAAGTTGTTATGGGAAAAATAATTATATATCTCCTCTCCTTTTCCCCATGAATTAGACTGCCAGTTTTTGGTAGGAAAATCCCCTTCAACATCAATCCCCGGCATATCTCTTATAGTTCCTCGTTCTTTAAAAGCGGTGGTATTAAGATTTTCTTTTATCACTTTCATTACCATCCGAATAGCTTTCTTAAATTCTCCAAGCTGAGCGGGAGTTATTTTATTTGTACCTTTAACCGCTATCGCCAGTAGATTTTTAGAGCCCATCACTGCCCCAGCACCACATCGACCTGAAGCACGAGCTCCAAACATCACGGTAGCATACTTTACCAAATTTTCTCCGCCTGGGCCTATACACATAACTTTAAAATCTGAATCGCTCAGGTCGTTCTTTATTTTCTCTATTTTTTCAGTTACTGTTTTGCCTTTCAGATGATCAGCGGGTTTAATGCTCACCTTCCCATCATTAATAACCAAGTACACCGGTTGATCCGCTCTTCCTTCAATAATTATAAAATCATAACCAGCTTTCCTTACTTCTGGTCCAAAATCTCCTCCACACCTGGATTCTCCCCAACCATTGGTTAGGGTTGATTTAAAACATAGCTCTATACTTCCTCCGCCCGGTACAGTATTCATTGTTAAAGGACTAGTTGTAAATACTATTTTATTGTTAGGGCCTAGGGGATCAGTTCCTTCTTTAAGTTCATCATACAGAAGTTTAGCCCCATATCCTACTCCACCTATATACTTTTTTAAATCATTAAAATTTAAATCTTCTTCTTTGCTTTTCTTTTCATTAAGAGAAATTCTTAATAGCTTTCCTGTATAACCATTAACCATTAATAAAACATCCCTTCTTTTATACTTTCAAATTTAATTCGCAATTTCTCCAACACATTAAGCAAACCCAATCTTGAATAAGTAATAGAACTTTTTGTAAAAATCTTTGCCTTATTTACTTTTAGGAAAACATCCAGATAAAGTTTTGAGATTTATGCATGATTTCAATGTACCATTCGATAATAATTCAACAGAACAGCACCCGAGATGAGTTTTTTACAAAAAACTTAATCAATCTAAATGAAATACTTTTTCCATAAATGCCCACCATTCCCCTTCTTTTCGAGTAGCAAGAGGTTCCTGAAGAGGATCACAAAGTTTAAGCCATTTCTTATAAATCGGATATTTTTCCATCTCTTTCAGGGCTTTATTAACATCTTCCCCTTCAAACTCAAAATAACCAAAGAGATAATAATCTTTCTCAAAGATTGAGAAATTACTGAATCCACATTCCTTTAAAATTCTATTAACTTCAGGTTGAGGATTTGCATGTAGTCTTTTATACTCTTCAAACCCTTCCGGCTTAACTTTAATTACCATACCATAGCGCTTCATATCATTATTCACTCCTATTAATTTATAATATTAATTTAAACTAATACATAAATAAAATGTACATCTCTAAAGCCAAATTATTAATAAACACCATGCTCCTGTAAAGTTTTCCACATTACCATAATATTTTCTGGAGGTACTTCAGATTGAATATTGTGTATAGGAGCAGCAATCCAACCTCCTCCCGGTGCTAAATCATCTATTCTTCTTTTAGTCTCCTCTCTAACTTCTTCAGGAGTACAAAAAGGTAGTATACTTTGCGAATCAGCAAGGGCTCCCAGAAAATTAAATCTTTTCCAAATTCTTTTTTTAATATCTTGGTATCCATTCCTTTACATTAAACCTGAACTGGATTAAGTATATCTATTCCAGCTTCTAATAATAAAGGTATTGCTTCTTTTATTGCACCATCACAATGGTAAAATATATATACCTTTGATTTTGCTTTTTTCTTTATAAACTGAAATAATTTTTTATGATATGGCCATATTAATTCTTTATATGACTCAGGTGAAACAAGTAAACTGTTTTGGCTACCTAAATCATCTGCTGTGGATACAACCAGTACATTTTCTCCTACAGTTTCTAATGCCTTTTCCCAGTATAACATCTTCAACTCAGTCATTTTATTCATTATCGCATGAATAAGTTTTTTGTTAAAATACATATCCATAAAAAATTTTTCATAACCGGTCATCCACATCGCTGTTTCCCACATTCCAGCAAAATGTCTCGCAAGCATATATGCTTTTTTTTCCTTGTAAACTATACAATCAACACGTTTCTTGAGACCAGCATATCTTCCAGGATCTAAAGCGTCTGGCCAGGGGTAATTTTCAATATCCTCCACAGTCTCAGCATCCTTTAAAGGATTTTTGTATAAATCAAAAAAATGTCCACCCTCTATTGGCATTTTCCAACCTATACCAAATTCATCAATTAATTTGTAATGTTCAGCCTCACTCCACACTTTCTTTTCTAATATATTTTTTTTGATTGGAGATTTTGGAGGAACACTTTTCACGTCAATTTTTAACTTTTCAACCAGATCATCATCAACTATAGCTGTTTGTGAAACTACATCAAACAACTTTAATTCTTTTTTTTCAAGTCCTAGATAATTTCTTAAATTATTTAAACATTTGATATTTATTCCAGTTACACCAGAACTTCCCAAATCAAAGGGAACACGATCAGGTTCTTGATGTTCGAAAGCTGCTTTTACTCTTTTATAGCTTGTATATTCCATTTTCTCTTCCTCCAGCTAATAACATTATAATAATAGAAAACAAGTACTACATTTTAATTAAGTAAAAAGAGAGCATTTAATTCCTAATTTATTTTAATAAATATAAATTTTTTTTAATCATCTTCGGTGATTTCTCTTGTTTAATCCCCTTAGCAATTTCGTTCATATAAGGATCAATACACCTAAAAAATTGTTTATACCCTTCACATAAAAAATTTAATTTCTTTCCTTCTCCCATATTTATAATTCTATTTTTAAGACAACCACCATTACAAATAAACCGAACATCGCAAACCTTACAAACTTCTGCCAAATCATCCTTTTTAGAACGGCCAAACTCTTTCAGCTTCAAAGATTGAATTAGCTTATTTAAAGGAGTTTCAAGTATATTGCCCAATTTATATTCCGGAAAAACAAAATGATCACAAGCATATAAATCTCCATTATGTTCCATAACTGGTGCCCGGCCACAGGTTTCAGAAAAAACACATAAATTTGTTCTCATACCTAACCAGGCAGCAACACATTCTTCAAAAGTTTGAATAAAAATATCGCCAAAGTCATAATGTACCCATTCATCAAAAATAGTTATAAGAAATCGCCCATAATCTTTGCTGCTTACGGTTCGGGAACTCACTTTTCCTTCACCTAAGGACTCTACTATCGGTATAAATTGAATATTTTTCACTTGTTGATTTTTGAAAAAATGATAAACTTCTAAAGGATACCGGACATTTATATTATTTACAGTACAGAGTACATTATATTCAACATAATATTTCTGAAGAAGATGTAAACCTTTGAGGACATTTGTGTGAGTTGGCCTCCCTTGCTTATCTTTACGATAAACATCATGAAGAACGGACGGACCATCGATACTAATACCTACAAGGAAATCATTTTCCCTAAAAAATTTACACCATTTATCTGTAAGTAAAGTACCATTTGTTTGAAATGCATTTTGGCTCTTCCAGTT
>ASPC01000032.1 GCA_000405345.1 Atribacteria bacterium SCGC AAA255-N14 | reverse complement strand
TATTAATAATGGGGAGACATTTGGTCTAGTAGGTGAAAGTGGGTGTGGCAAGAGTACCTTGGGTAGATTAATTATAAAGCTCTTGGAACCAACCTCCGGTCATGTACTTTTTCAAAATACTGATATCACTACTACTTCAAAACCTGAAATCAAAAAGTTGAGAAAAAAAATTAACATAATTTTTCAAGATCCATCATCATCATTGAACCCAAGGAAAATTATACAGGAGATATTAATGGAGCCTTTTATAATTCATAAAATTTTTACTAGAAAGGAAAGGGAACAAAAGATTAAAAATTTATTAGATGTTGTAGGACTTGCATCATACTTTTTAAAAAGATATCCTCACGAACTATCGGGAGGGCAAAAGCAGCGCGTAGGCATAGCTAGAGCATTAGCAATTAACCCAGAATTCATCGTTTGTGATGAGCCTGTCTCTTCTTTAGATGTATCTATTCAAGCACAGATTATCAATTTATTAGAAGATCTTCAAAAGGAGTTTTCATTAACTTATTTATTTATATCACACAACCTCAATGTGGTATACCAGATAAGTAACAAAATTGCAGTTATGTATTTAGGAAAGATAGTAGAGATTGCAAATTCCGTGGAACTCTATTCAAATCCCCTTCACCCATACACTAAAGCTTTACTGGCTGCAATTCCACAAATTAACTCAAAAGCACAGAACCAACGTTTAATATTAAAAGGTAATGTAGGGGATCCAGTCAACCCTCCATCAGGTTGCAGGTTTCATACAAGGTGCCATAAATCCTTTAATAGATGTAAAGTATATGAGCCTACAATGTCCATATTAAATGAAAATCACTTTGTGGCATGTCATTTATATTCCAATTGTGGAGGGACCATACATTCTTAAAAGATTAATGAAAGTTTCTTAAAGGAGGTGGTATTTATGAATGCTTGAAAAGATTAATGAAAGTTTCTTAAAGGAGGTGGTATTTATAAAAGTTTGAAGGAAAATGGTGAATTATGATTTGAAATTAAAAAAAATTAGGAGGAAAAATTAAAATGTTAAAGAAGATTGTCTTACCAATGTTTTTTACGATTATTATATTTATGTTATTAGTTTTTAGCGGGAATGCAGAAACAAGGCCAAACCAGGTAATCATAGCTTTAGACCCCGATTATGAAACATTTGATCCGGGGCGTGCTTACGAAATGTTCTCTCAGGCAGTTACCAACGGATTATATGATAACTTGGTTAAATTTATAAGTGGTAAGGTTGAACCTGTAAACCATTTGGTAGAAAGCTATGAAGTGTCCTCTGATGGCAAAGCATTTACTTTTAAGCTAAGATCAGAAGTTAAGTTCACTAGCGGTAATAATCTTACTTCGAAAGATGTAAAATGGAGTTTTGACAGAGTAAAAAACTTAAAAGCTAATCCTTCATTTTTAGCAGATAACATTGATAAAGTAGAAATTCTTGACGAAAAAACTGTACGCGTTTATCTACACGAACCAGATGGAGCTTTTTTATACAAACTTACCAACTCAGCATTTGCAATTTTAGACAGTGAGGTGGTGAAATCACATGGAGGTATATCGGATGTAAATGCTGCAACAGCTGATACAGCTGGTATGTGGTTAACCCAAAATTCTGCTGGCTCTGGGCCGTATATTTTAAGAAAGTATACTCCTGATGTAGAAGTAGTATTAGAGAGAAACGATAATTACTGGAAGGGAGCCGCAGCTGTAGAAAAAGTAATTTTTAAGGATATGCCAGACTCAAATACACAGATGTTTATGCTTCAAAAAGGAGATATTGACATAGCATATAGTTTAAATGCGGACCAAATTATGCAACTTAAGGGCAAAGAAGGAGTGGAGATTTTATCATTTCAGACATTATCACTGTCCTTCTTACTAATGAACGAAGATCCTAAAATAGGTGGGCCCATGGCCAATAAAGATGTACAGAATGCTGTCAGATATGCCTTGGATTATAAGGGTATTCAGACAATTGTTGGCGAAGGTGCAATCACTCCTATCTCAATAATTCAGGTAGGATTCTTAGGAGCATTACCCCCTAGAGATCCAGAGTATACAAACATAGAAAAGGCTAAGGAATTACTTGTTAAGGCCGGTTACTCCAATGGATTTAGCGTAACTTTGGATACAGTTACTCATGCTACTGCTGGAGTAAAGTGGGTTACTTTAGCCCAAAAAGTGAAGGAAGATTTAAGTAGAGTAGGTATTGATGTCCAAATAAAGACTATGCAAACAACTGTAGGTTACGAGGAGTACAGAAATGGGAGACAAGGTTTTGCTATAAATGCATGGGGGCCCGACTATATTGATTCTAACAACCAGCTCGCATTTTTACCCGGTGAGATGGTTGGATTAAGAGCTAATTGGAAAGCTGATGCAAATCCCAAACTTGTCCAATTAGGGAAAGCTGCATTAATAGAGAGTGATGATACAATCCGTGCAGCAATAATTGAAGAGATACAGGAAATAATGGCAGAAGACAGCCCTTTTGCAACATTGGTGCAGTATCCAAAACAAATTGCTTTTAAAAAGGGGTTGAAGGGTGTAGAATATACAGATTGTTATAAGATCGAAGTATATAGTTTTTTGTGGTAACCTAAGTAATATTGGGTGTGAATATAATAATTTGCACCCAATATTCCAATGATTGTTAATGCTACCAAGGTTATACCATAAATAGTTTGTCATTGAATTTCAGGTCTCATAGTTTTGCATTACAAGGGGGGGTAATTTGAACTTAGTAAAGTATATAACTAGGAGAATTCTATTTCTATTAATACTTATAATTGGAGTGGCCACAATGGTTTTTATCCTATCGCATATGGTACCGAGTGATCCTGTTGTTGCCAATTTAAGTCAGCGGAATATGAGTAATCCTGAGTTAGTTGAGATATTTAGAAATAAATGGGGGTTAGACAAACCTCTGTATGTACAATATTTATTACATATAAAATCTCTCCTAAAGGGAGATTTAGGCGTATCAATAAGGACCAACCGACCGATAATTGCCGACATTTCCCAGTACTTGCCTGCAACAATTGAACTTGCATTTTTCTCTATGATTATTGCATCAATCTTTGGCATTTTATTCGGTATAATATCCGCAACGAAACGAAACAGCGCAATTGACCAGATACTTAGAACAATCTCAGTCGTCGGTGTCTCTATACCAAGCTTTTGGTTTGCTTTAATCATGTTATTTGTATTTTACTATAAATTAGGCTGGCTTCCTGGACCTGGAAGAATAAATTCTTTCATTGAATTTCCGGCTTCAATTATAAATTTTTACGTGTTTGGATCAATACTGCAGGGTAATTGGGTAGTAGCGGCAGACAGTTTTAAACATCTTATACTTCCCAGTATAGTGCTAGGGGCTTTTAGTATGGGCTTAATAGCAAGAACAACAAGGTCGAATCTTCTAGAAGTAATATCAACAGACTATATAAGGACTGCTAGAGCTAAAGGCTTATCTGAAGGACTAATAATAGTGCGACATGCTTTAGGAAATGCATTAATTCCAGTGATTACAGTAATCGGAATAGGGCTGTCTAATCTACTTGGGGGTATGGTCTTGGTTGAAACTATTTTTGCATGGCCAGGTATTGGGCAGTATGCATTTCAGTCAGTAATTACTCTTGATTTCCCTGCAATCACAGCTGTCGCCCTTCTCATTGCAATAAATTACTTATTTGTTAACTTAGTTATTGATATTTTATATGGAGTAATAGATCCGAGAGTGAGATTTAGTTAATGAAAATATCAGATGTGAATATAAATACCGATAATAGACATGGTATAGTGGGTGCTTTTTTTAAGCTTTTATATAATCTGAAAAAACTGTTTAGGACTAATTTAATTTTTGGATTAGGTATCACAATATGTGTTGCATGGATTATAGTCGCTCTTTTTGCATATTTAATTATACCTTATGATCCTATCTCACAGAACATAGAGCATAGATTTGAGTCACCGAATAGTATGCACTGGTTTGGTACCGACAGTTTTGGTAGAGATGTGCTGAGTCGTGTTATTGTAGGAAGTCGGATATCTATTTTAGCCGGACTTTTAACAGTTTTTATATCTGCTGTAATAGGGGTACTGTTTGGGGGATTAGCAGGTTTTGTGGGAGGAATTGTTGATGATATAATGATGAGAACTTCCGAAATGTTTTCAGCATTTCCCGCTATTATACTTGCAATGACCATTACAGCTGCTCTAGGACCTAGTTTGTTTAATACACTAATTGCCTTGATCATAACTGCTTGGCCTAGATATGCAAGAGTAATGCGAAGTATGACAATATCAATTAAAGAAAATGAATACATAGAGGCTGCTAAGGCTTTAGGAGCATCTAATACAAGAATATTGTTGAAAGAGATTCTACCAAATAGTCTAGGTTCTGTTTTAATTGTGGCTACTCTGGATATTGGTAATCAAATTTTGAATTTTTCTGGCTTAAGCTTTTTAGGACTTGGATCCCCACCTCCAACCCCTGAATGGGGTTCAATGGTTGCTGATGCCATAGCTAATTTTTATTATTGGTGGATTGGTACATTTCCAGGGTTAGCGATTCTAACTATGGGTTTAGGAGCAAATTTTATAGGTGATGGGGTAAGAGATTACTTAGACCCTAAGCTTAGAAAAGAATTTTAACAAGATAAGGAGGATGAAATGATAAATTATGATAATAGAATATCAAGAGTTAGAAAAATAATGGAGGAAAACAGGATAGATGCCTTATTTCTTCCACCATCAGGTGATGCAGAATACTTAACTGGCATAAGGAGGCAGCGACCCCAGCCAACTCATACGCATATGGATGGGGATTGGTTGAACGGTACATTTATTACATGCGATAGGGCAATATATGTAGTTTCTAAAATGTCAAAGGACTATATAACTAGTCAGGTATCCGGTAAAAGCTTTATTAAAGATATTATAGTTTTGGAAGAAGGTAGGGATTGCTTTGTATATGTCAAGGATATTATAAGTAATCTCAACCTGGAAATAGCTAAAATTGCTGTACCTAAAACAGCGATGGCGAAAACATTGGTTAATTTTAAAAAGGTTTTACCCGAAATTCAATTTAATTGCACAGAAAGTTTTACCCGTCAGATGAGGATGATCAAGGAAAAAGAAGAAATTAAAATAATGTGTAAGGCAACTAAAATCACAGATGAAATCTTTGAGAAAGTTGTAAAAAAAATAAAACTGGGCATGACCGAGATCGAAATAGCAAGAGAAATTGACTACCAAGTGCTGCTGAGAGGTGCAGAAGGGACATCATTTAATACAGATATTATGGTGAAAGGCCCAAATGTGAAAGAGACTGGAGGCTCAGGCTTTGCAGTCCTAGGTGCGGGATGCAACGTAGCTTTCGATTTTGGTATTATTCTTGATGGGTATTGTTCTGATTTTGGTAGGACTATATATTTAGGAGAACCAAGTGATAAGCTAAAAAGTTCACAAATTAGTTATGGAAGCTCAAAAAGCTGCAATTGAAGCGATGATTCCAAATAAGATTACCGCTGAACAGTTAGACAAACTCGCTAGAGACATAATTGCAGATGGAGGTTACACAAAAGAATTTTACCATAGATTGGGTCATGGTATTGGAATTGATGTTCATGAATATCCGTATCTAAGCATAGGATACAGCAATTTACTTCAGGAAAACATGACTTTTACAGTAGAGCCAAGCGTAGTAATTCCGGGAGAGTTTAGGATTAGAGTAGAAGATGTAGTCCTTGTTACTCCAAGTGGAGGAAAATGTTTAAATAATGTAACTAAAGATTTGATCGTGATAGAGTAATATTGCAGTAAATTTGTGTTTATGTACTTTTTTTAAACTTTTATATAAGATTGTGAATATCGCTTGTACCAGAGATAGCTCACCTACCTGTTAGTTGCACCTTAAAAAGGGACTCCTTAAAAGTTAAAAATATAGTATTTTTATAGCTATTTAAATATAAACCTTAGGTATTTATTAAGCCGCATAAAACTCCAGACTCCTATCTGGAGATGTAGCGGCCGACTGAAGGGTTCAAGTTCGTTTTTGCTTGTAGCCAAAAGATGCTCCCGACTCCCGTTGGGGGGGGGGGGTCACTATTAAAAAATAATACATATTTATATTTGTTATCTTATTATACAAGGGGGTTAAATATGATTATAGATTCTCATCTGCATGTTTTAAAAGAAAGTAATTTTGATAAAATTACGGAAGAAAAGCTTGGACATGTCCATCCAAGGGAAGATACGCCTATTGACTCATTAGTCAATTGGTTGAAAAGCATCGGAGTTACTAAAGCAGTACTAATGGGACAGGATATGAGTAGGATTTGGAATTCCTCTTGTGGAGAAGATTATGTATTAGAATGTGTTAGAAAATATCCTAAGCTGTTTATTGCTCTTGCTAGCGTTGAACCAATTAATAGAGGAGGGCGATTTAATAAATTAGGGTTAAGATATTTTGAAAAAGCAGTAAAAGAATATGATTTTAAGGGAATTCTATTTACACCACCTTATGGTCAATATTCTTCGGATGATCCTCAAGTATACCCTTTTTACGAGAAAGCTGTAGAATTAGGAGTGGTAGTACAATTCCATCATTGTGCACATCCTGGTTCAATATCGATGGCTCCCTTTAAATATATAAATCCTCAATCACTAAATAATGTTTTAATAGATTTTCCGAGAATGAAGGTTGTAGCTGAACATTTAAATTACCCATGGTATGATGAACTTTTTTTTATGATGAAAGCTTGCCCAAATTTATATGCAGATCTTGCAATGACTTATGATCGACCAATAACCTTGACTTGGAACTTAATTAAAGCAAAAGAAATGGGTGTAATTAATAAAATTATGTATGCTTCTGATTATTGGGTTGCCGGCTCTGGAGTTTTTTCAGAAAAACCAGAAGAAGATATGAAAAGATGGATTAAACTTATTAGAACCGGATTAAATAAAATTGCAAGTAAATCTGGTTGGCCAACTTTCACCAAGGAAGAAATAGATGGTATTCTTTATAAGAATGCTGCTAAATTATATGGGATCAATCTACTTTCTAAAGAAAATTGAGTTAGACAAAACTACTTTATTTTATGTAAGACGAAGTGAATATAAAAATATTTATTAAGCGATGATATGATGATATTTGGTTATCACTTTTTATAAGAATATCCATTATATTATGGTTAAAATAATAAAATAAATTTAAAGTATGAAGGAAAAACAAAAAAATGGCTGCAGGCTATAATAATAAAATATTAAAAATTAATCTTAGTAATCTAACTTATACTGTTGAAAAAAAAGATAAATATTTTTATAGAACTTTTATGGGGGGTAGCGCATTAGCATCGTATTTTTTATTAACTGAAATGAAAAAAGGAATAAATCCATTAGGTCCAGATAATATATTAGTTTTAACAACCTCAGTACTTACAGGAACACCAATACCTGGTGCAAATCGCTGTACAGTTGCTTCTAAATCTCCTCTGAGTAGCGGATTTGCAGAAGCTGAATCCGGTGGGTATTTCGCGGTTGAGTTTAAAAGAACAGGATTTGACGCTATTATAATTAAAGGTAAATCATCTAGACCTGTATATATTTGGATTACAGGCGAGAAGGTAGAATTTAAAGATGCTGTTCATCTTTGGGGTCAAGTGGCGGTTTACGAGTATTCATAGTGATATATTCCATACCGCCACCACGCCATTGAGCAATCTCTACATCTTCAATTTCTGCTAAAGATTTAAGCGTTTCAGAGCCCATCCACCTATTGGTCATCTCTAACTCTCGACGAGCCATCAATGTTTTCAATAATATTGGTTCAGTTGACCCAATCATTTTAAATTCATCCGGGGCAGAATTGATATCTAAGAAATAATTGGGATTTTTTTCCATAAGTATATACTCGCCAGTGAAGTCTTTAAGTATATAGGGGCCAGAACCGGCATCGTGATCAATAACATATCCTCTACCATAGTCACCCATATCATCATATATCCCTGGTTTTTTAATATTTGCCATAATTAATTCTTTATTTACAATATAGAAAGAAGGTAAAGTAACAAGAAATGGCCCAAAAATAGTTTTCATATGAAATGCTACAATATATTTATCAATAACCTCTGTCTCTTGTATATTCTCCAACCAAAGATATGATATCCCTTCTCCTATTGTTAACATACGATCCATGCTGAACTTAACATCTTCAGCCGTTAGCTCACTCCCATCATGAAATTTAATTCTTGGACGTAAGTAGAAGGTATAAGTCAAGCCATCAGATGATACATCCCAACTTTCTGCAACATGGGGTATAACATTTCCTTTGGTATCTGCAGAGACTAACGGATCAAAAAGATTAACTATTGCTGTTACGCCTTGGCAGTCTGAACCAACAGATGGATCAATTATAACTGGCCAATCAGAGCTATATCGTACTATGCTAGGACTAGCAGCAATACCTATACTTGATATACTAATCAATATCCCTAATATACACAAAATAATCGATAAAATTTTAGCTTTTTTATTTAACATAATAAATCTCTCCTTTAAAAATTTATAATTTAATAACAAAATTTCTTTAAATAATTCTTATATGATCAATATATTACCTACCCCCCTCCCAAACTATTTTTTTACGATACCTCCTGCAAATAGGGGGTATCTCGCTATGCGAGGACCTTACTGGTAAGCCTGTAGCACCTTTTCTATTTTTCAAGCTTTACTCGACGCCATTCGGGTAAATTTTAGGTTTATCTACAGACAAACCCGTGTTATCTGCCCTCCGGATTAATTAAACAAATCGGCAGCGTATACGATTTTGGTTGCTGTTTGTTCTTTTAGTTCTTTTTTTAAAATTAATAAATCTATATTCTGTCTACTTTAATTCATATCTGAATAATGGAATTAAGCTTCCTCAAGCTTTTTTGCAAATTCTATTAGTTTTGTCTCTATAACTTTTCCTTTATCAGTTATTTTTTTTCCATCCAACCAAACAGAAGTATCTAAGCAAATCGCATCGCAATGTGAAGGTGCATGTTCTTTTACAGTAGCACCAAAACCCCATACAGTGCAACCCCAAATTCTTTCATCCTCTCCGATATTCCCTGAAAGTTTAGCACCAGGAAGGAATCCATATGTTGCATGGGCTACTTTCCTCATCTGAGGATGATTAAGTTTATTGAACCATACATCAAGTTCTCGTGCTTGATTTCCACCTTCAATTTTAACAATTTCTCCTCCTTTCATCGTCAAATAAATCGGTTCATTAAGTAGTCCACACGGTGGTCCAAATGAACCATCAACAACAATAACCCCATTGAGTGATTTACGATCCGGTAACCATGCGATTTGGCCCGGCAGCCAACATACTACTCCAGGCTTATCAGCATAGCCATCTTGAACATCGACATTACAACCAGGAATATTATTAAATTCAACATCTGTTCCTGCTGATGTAGTCATACGAATATGCTTTGCTTCTTTAGTAAGATCTGCCACACCATGAAGAAATTTCTTTAAGGTTGGATAATCAGTTCTACCAATTAGCCGAACCATCATACTAATCGTTACACCATTAATTCCTAAATATCGAAGATTTTTATTTTCATTTTGTGCAATATGGCTAGGAGTTGAATGCCATATCGATTTATTATTTAATTGTAACCAAGCATTCGCTCCTTTTAATGCTCCTGCCAAAGATTCTACCGGTAACATACAGTCTCCTGCTTCTCCCTCTATTAAAGGAGATACTAGCCAAATTACCATAGGTTTTGCACTAATTGTAAATGCTGCAGTTGCAATGGCATCAACAACCAGAGGATCGGTTTCAGTATCTGCTGTAATAACGAAAGTCTCTCCCGGTTTTAACTTAAATAACTCTTCAGTGAGAATATTTGCAGCTTTTCCTAATTCATATTGATAAAAATACATCTTAACTAACCTCCTATTATTACTTCTTACTTCGTTTCCTTGAAATTTTTTATTAATTAATAATATTATCTTTCCGACTCATTACTACAAAATTATCTTATAAAATATTTATTTACTGCTTTATTCCACAAAATGATATCCCTAGTTAATTAAATAATTTTTTATTCACAAAATTAAACCATTTTAACAAATCCTAGCTTTTCATCTAGTTTATTATCCATTAATACAATTTTACCATCAAGATAAATAGTTGGAGATACTAAAATAGCCTCTGTGTGAAACTTTCCTGTAGTTATGTTACCTTTAAGAAAATTCGGCTGGTGCCCGAAACCAAAGGTGACTGCTCCAAGTACACGCTCAGCTTCGGTTGCATTATCATTCATCTTAGCTAGAGGATTAAATCCTATATTTAAGTGTGATAAATGATATATAATAGGATCATCTAATGATTTGAGCCAACTTTCCCATGCATTTGCATCTGCCTTACCTTTAATATTAACTATTGCACCTTTCTCCATTTTTATAGTCACTGGCGAAGATACAATACCTCCTGGACATACCATCCCATCTACTACAATTGTTCCATTTATTGTTTCTTCGATAGGGGCAACTATTACCTGCGCTCCAGGGAAAAATTGAACATCTCCCGGCGTTGTTGCCGCTCCATCCGCAATATGTGCGGGCCTATCATGAAATTCACAGTTAAGATCTGTTCCAATAGAAGAAATTATATGGCATTTTTGTGATTTTTCCCACAAATCAGCCATTAATTCAGCATTTTTACGCATTTTTAGGAAATCTACTTCAACTACAGCCTGAATTATATATTCCTCAATACCTCCTGGTTGTGTCGAAATAATACGAGTCCCTCTTTTAACTGCTTCTGTACGTGTATTAGTTGAGAAAAATTTTGATCCTTTAAATAATCCTATTACAATATCAGAATTCACCACGGCATTGTGAATAACTGGGTTCAATTCACCTTTTTCATTATCTAATATCTTCCGCATTATTAAAAGCTGAGCATTAGAAGTTTTTTCAAGCCCTGCAGATAAACAAGCCTCCGCTATATCCATATTTGTATTAATATCAGCTAATATCAAAAGATTTTCCCCTTCTTTAACTCTTGCCAATTCTTTAATTGTTTTTTCAGCAAATTTACTCCATTTAATAACAGACATTTTTACCACCTCAATTTCTTATTTTTAAATTTTTTGAAGAACATGTAAAAATAACGTTTAATATTTATTTATAAAGATAACAATTAACAAAATACCCTTTGGTTATTTCTACCATGACTGGATCCTCTCTAGAACAGATACCTATCTTCTTGAGACACCGCAAATGAAAACTAAAACTAAGAGAAATATTTGCTAAGATAGATCCCATATTAGAAAAGTTTTATCATATAGCCCTGATGAATAAGAGATATTCTATTTGTGCCAAAAGATAAGATGATTCGGGTAAGTTTATTATCTACTATCTATTATAATTTTGAAGGAGCTATCCATGGTTACAGACTTAAGGTAAAGTTACTTTATTAGAAATTCTTAGATAGTAAGCGAAAGTATATTTTACCTAAATCCAAATAGATTATATCATTCTCTGCAAAAAATAATAGAAAATGTAAACAGAACTTGAAGTTAATATGCTATTTTTCATCACTAAACCTATATATATAAATTACATATAAATTACATATTATTTAATAACTGTTTTGAAATATCTTGCGAGAGGGCTATTAGCATGCTTTTGACTTTTTCCATTTCAAACAAACTAAAACGTGATACCGGACCTGAAATACTAATAGCAGCAATTGCTTTACCTTCATTATTTATTATAGGTACCCCTAAACAATTAACGCCACTTTTAAATTCTTCTTCATCAATCGCATACCCCTGTTTTTTAATTTTTTTCAAACATTTCTTTAATTCTTCTACTGAAGAGATTGAATTAGGAGTAAAAGTTGGTAATTTTTTATTATTATCAGGATAAAGCATCATAAATTCCTGTTCAGGAAGAAAAGCTAACAAAACTTTACCTAACGAAGTGCAATGAGCTGCTACTTTTGTACCTAGTTCAATACCAGCTTTTAACATTTCTTTGCTTTCAATTTTAAATAGATATGTTACTTCTCTACCTTCTAAAATTGCAAAATTAATAGTTTCATTAGTGTTTTGGGATAATCTTTGAAGAAATGGTGTTACCACCTTTATTAAATTTGTTGTGTTTTGAACTTTACAACCAAGAATAAATAATTTAGTCCCAAGCATATACTTGGATGTTTGTTGGTTTTGAACAATATAACCACGATATTTAAGAGTAGTTAATATTCGATGTATTGTACTAAATCCCATATGCAATTCTTTACCTATTTCAGTTATTCCCATTTCTTTTTTATTATCCGAAAGTAGCTCCAATAGATCTAAGGCTTTTTCTATAGACTTTATTTTTTCGTTTTTCAATATTTCTTTTTCCATATTACGGAAATCCCTTTCCCATTATTTATGTATTTATAATACAATATTTAATTAAAAAAATCAACATTTTTTTATAAATTTGTCTGTGTCAAACTTTTGCATATCTACAAATCAAAAGTGTACTATTTTCTTGATGATTTACATTTCAAAAGTGTGTAATGCTCCCTATTAAGCACACATATTTTAAGTTAGTACTTGCTCTTTATTTTTACCATATTTTTGATAATATTCGCAAGGGGTACGATAACCTAAAGCCTGGTGAGGAAAATCATGATTGTAGTTACCTACCCATTTATCTAATGCTCTTTGAAAATCAAAAGGATTATCCCAATCATAAGGCCAAACCAAATCTTCCTTTAAGGTCCTGATCACTCTTTCGGTATCGGCATTTCCTTTGGGATTGGACCAGCTGGTAAAGATCTGCTTAATCCCCAGGGTAGAACAGGCCTGCATATAGGAAAGCGAAGTCGGTTGGCAACCATTATCAGAGACCAGATAAAGCGTGCTTACGAGGCTATCTTTGATGTCTTTGGGAAAACGCTTCTGGACTGCCTGGTGTAAGGCTTCCTGCCAATCCTTGCTTTTGGATTGTAGCGATAGGCCATAGCCGATGATCTCCTTGCTATACCAATCCAGGACGATGACCAGATAGTACCAGTCCCAGCAACCGATCTTAATTTTGGTCATATCCGTTCCCCAGATATGGTTGGGATAGACCGCTTTCGGCTTGGGACGAGAAATCTTTCTTTTAGCCTTATATTTGTTTATCTTGGTCACCAAAAGACCATTTTCTTTCATTAAACGGTAGATACGCTTCTTGTTAACCATAATACCTTGCCGGTAGTAGACCCGAATGAACCCCATAAAGTCATTCTTTTTACATTAATTCTGCTTAAGGGAAGACCAAATATCTGGCCTAAGAGAATGCGTACATTGTGAATCCCCTGGGTCGTCGTCCAGAGAGTGATGCCTCTGTTAGGTTCCGGCATGCACACTTCTGATTTTGTCTCCATTTGCATGCGATAGACTCTTTGAACCGAAAAGGTTTCATCTACAACGATATTCGCTTCTTTGAATCCTTCTTCTACATCACCCACTGCAATATTTCGTTCACAGGCAAGATTATTTTTTACATCTACTTTTTTTTCTCCTAAATATACATGGTCATATATTGCGGGAGCTTTTGAATCCATAGCATCATCAAGGGTTACCACCGGTTCCCATTTCTTACCCCACTCTACTTTTATTTTTTTGAGAGCAGCGAAAGCCTTCTCTTCTGTTTCTGCGGCACAAGCAGCAATAGCCTCTCCTACATGGCGAACTTTGTCCTTAGGTAAAACC
>ASPC01000031.1 GCA_000405345.1 Atribacteria bacterium SCGC AAA255-N14 | reverse complement strand
TATTAAATGATGTCCCTTCTGCACCTCTCAGCAGCACTTGGTAGTCAATTTCTCTTGCTATTTCGATCTCGGTCATGCCCAGTTTTATTTTTTTTGAGAGCAGCGAAAGCCTTCTCTTCTGTTTCTGCGGCACAAGCAGCAATAGCCTCTCCTACATGGCGAACTTTGTCCTTAGGTAAAACCGTTCTGTCACGATAGGTTTTATCGGGAATACTTACTATTCGTTCATTATACAAAGTATCCGGCACATCATCAGGGCCAATACAAATAGCCCCCATCTTTTCTGCTTCGGTGTAATCGATTTTTTTAATCTCAGCATGAGGGTAAGGACTGCGCAGAACTACCGCATATAATTGACCGGGAATATTTACATCACAAGAATAAACTTCCTCACCGTTTACTTTTCCTATATTTTTAATATCAAACCTTTTACCAATAACATCAAATTGCTCTTTCTCCAACAAAACCACCTCCTTCTAATAATAAATAATCTTTTTTAGCTGCTAACTTCGTTTTTCATGCATGCTAATACTCCCAAAGCAATGGAATAAAGTTTAGATCTAGCACTATCCGCTCGAGAAACTAAAACTATCGGTGCTTTTGCGCCTAATACAATTCCCGCTGGAATAGCTTGGCTTAAAAATACCATCCCTTTTGAAAATATATTTGCTGCTTCAATACAGGGAGAAAGAATGATGTCAACTTCTCCTGATACCGGGCTAAATATTTTTTTATGTAGCGCTGCTTCTTTAGATATTGCGTTATCAAAAGCCAAAGGTCCGTCAACGATTCCGCCTTTGATTTGACCTCGTTCACTCATTTTTGCTAAACAAGCAGCATCAATTGTGGCCGGCATATCAGGATTTACTAATTCAATAGCTGCAAGAACTGCTACTTTTGGATTTATAATTCCTAAACAATGACAAAAATCAATTGTATTTTGAATAATCTGTGCTTTTTGAATTAAATTGGGTTGAATAGTCATCGTTCCATCGGTAGAAATTAGTAAACGATTATACCCCTTTATTTCCAAAATATAAGCATGGCTTAATATTCTATTAGTTCTTAAACCAATTTCCTTATCTAAAACTGCTTGTAAAAAAATTGCGGTACTAACCATTCCTTTCATTAAAATATCAGCTTTTTTATTCCTAACTAATTCTACTGCCACTCTTGCTGATTTAATATAATCAGGCTCATCTACTATCTCATAATTTTTTAGATTAATGTTATTTTCAGTGGCGATTTGAATAATTAATTTTTTATCTCCTATCAAAATTCCTTCTACTAATCCTTCCAAGCTTGCCCGTTTTATAGATTTCAAAACATCAATATCTCCTGCAGCTGCTACTGAAATTATTTTCCTGCCTAAACTTTTTGCTTTTTTTAAAATTTCTCCAAATGAGATTATTATTCTACCCTCCTTCTTTTTAAATTATAAATTTATCCAGACTATGAATACTCTTCCGCCTTTTCTGTTCCTCGCAATACTCTGATTGCTCCCCGAGCCATTGCTTTTAATTCATCACTCCCTGGATAAACAATAATAGGGGCAACGAATTGAACTCTTTCTTTTATCCAATCTAAAAATGTATTCCCTAATGCACCTTTACCTCTCAATAAATTTCCGGTGAAAACAATAGCATCTACCTCTCCTTTTAGTACGGCAGCTTTTCCTCCAATTTCCTTAGCAATTTGATAGGCCATTGCCTTATAAATTAACTCGGCTTTTTTATCTCCATTACTTATCCGTTCTTCTATTTCTAGAGTATTATTTGTTCCGAGATAAGCCACTAAACCTCCTCGCCCATTAATTTTTTTTAACATTTCCTCTTCGCTGTATTTGCCAGAATAACACATTTTCACTAATTGTCTAGCTGGTAAACTACCGGATCTTTCCGGAGAAAAAGGTCCATCTGTAGTAGCACAATTTGAATCGATTAATCTTCCTTTGTAATGAGCGCTAACTGATATCCCTCCTCCTAGATGGATCACAATTAGATTAAGATCTTGATAATTCTTATTTAACTCTCTTGCAGCTCTTCTTGCTGCAGCTTTTAAGCTAAGTGCATGAGTTAAACTTTCTCTTTCAATTTCTGGTATTCCAGAAATTCTGGCTAGCGGTTCAAATTCATCAACAGAAATCCCATCAACTATAAAAGCAGGTTTATTAATCTTTTGAGCTAATTCATAGGCAATAATTGCCCCTAAATTAGAGGCGTGTTCTACTCTTGGTCTTTCTCTTAAATCCTCTATCATTAGCTCGTTAATTCGGTAAGTTCCACTTTTTATGGGTTTTATTTCTCCTCCTCTTCCTACTATCGCATCAAAACTATTTAGCTTTATATTATTATTTTTAAGAAAATCCAATACAACTTGGGAACGAAATTCATATTGATCGCTAATTTTATCATATGAAGATAATTCCAGCGTAGAATGTGATAAATTACATTGAATCTGCAATTCTTCATTTCTAAAAACGGCAACTACAGTAGAAGTTGACCCTGGATTAATGGTTAATATTCTAAAGTTTTTTAACACTTTTTACCTCATGGTTTTTTACAATCTAATTTATTATATTAAAATAAGTATTTTTACTACTTAACTACACTATTTTTTGCTATATCTACACCCTTATCAAAAGCTATTAGATTCTGTTCAATGAATCTACCAGGGACATGTTGTTTTAATACTTTTATTAAAACAACTTTATCTAAAGAAATAATTTCAGCCAAAACCCCAAGTAAAATAATATTTTCAGCCTTAGGGAATTTTATTTCTTCTGCAATTTCCGCAGCTTTTATCTGTATTAATTTAACTTTTTGCCTATTTAACAAATTAATTATATCTTCATCTTTAGGATATTTTTCTGTTTCGGACATCATGTCAATTGGATAAATCTTATGATCGTTTAAAATTACAACTCCTCCGGGTTTTAAAAATTCAATTGCCTTTAGGGTTTCTGAAAATTCCATTCCTACCATTACATCTGCTGAAAATGGGGGTATCCTTGATCCAAAAACATCCCCAATTCTTACTTCTCCATGAGCTGAACCCCCTCTTTGTGCTAAACCAACTTCTTTATAGAACTTAACTTTTTCGCCAATTTCCATTCCATAATGAGCGATTATTTCTGATAATTTAATAATTCCTTGCCCCCCTAAACCTACAAAATAAAAATCAGTCTTCATCCGCTATCACCTCAATCGCCCCTGTCGGACATATATTTTTACATAGCCCGCAACCAAAACAGGCAGATGTAATTTGCATAACCCCTTTTTTATTTTCCTTAGAAAAACTAAAACTCATAGCTGGACAAGCCAATTCTTTAATGCACTTCCTACAACCTATACATTTTTCAATATTGACTGTATATTTGGGTAGACTTACTTTTCTTTTACTCGCCTGAAGAGCACATTCTCTGCGAGAAATAACTACTGAAACCCCTTTGTACTTTATAGCTTCTTTTAAAACTTCTAACGTATCTTTATATTGGTAAGGGTCAGTAAGAAAAACATTTTTCACTCCACAAGCTTTCACTACATCAATTAATTCAATCTTTTTATTTTTTTTACCTTCATATAAGTCAACCGTTCCTGGGTTTTCTTCAAAACCTGTTTGTGCAGTCCATCCATTATCTAAAATAATAACAGTTAAGGGGATATTATGATAAACTGCATTGATTAAAGGGGCTATTCCAGAATGAAAAAAAGTTCCATCACCCAAAGTGGCAATGATTGGTTTTTTGATTCCTGTTAATTTTAATCCTTGAGCAATACCAATACTAGCTCCCATAGCCACTTCTGACCAGCAACTATTAAAGGGTGGATTGGCTCCTAAAAAACTACACCCAATGTCCCCACTGACAATAATATCTTCCTTTTTGTATTTTAATTGTTTTATTGCTTGGTTTAAAGCATAATAGGTTCCTCGATGAGGACAACCGGTACAAAAAGAGCTTGGTCGAGAAACTTCAAGGCTTTTAGCTTTTTCTACAATTTCTTTAGACATTTCGCTTCCTAATTTAATTCCTAAAAAAGTTTCTAAGGCTTTTTTAATTATACTGAAAGAATAATTTCCTATTTTTGGAAGTGTATTATCAAATTTTCCCATGACTTTAATTTTTTTCCCATATTGACCGATAATTTTTAGTGTTTCTTCTTCTATAAACGGGTCCAACTCTTCCAAAATTAATATTTTATCCATTTTATCTAAAAAGCTTAGAATCTTTTCTTGAGAGAATGGATAAACCATTCCAAGTTTCAACCAGGATATATCCAAATTATATTCACTGATTGCTTCTTGTAAATTCATCCAAGGAGAACCTGATACAATGACTCCTGATTTTCCTCCATAACGAACCTTATCAATTTCTAATTCCGAATCAACAATATCCCTTGCTTTTTCCAAACGATTAAGGGCTTCTTGATGTTGATTCATACAAAATGATGCTTTTGCTTTAGAATATTTGGCAACATCCCGTTTAAAAAAAGGATTATCTTTATCTTTAGAAATATTCTCTTCAAATTGAACATCTGAAGCAGCATGAGCTACATCCGAGGTTAATCTTAAAAATAGAGGCCCTCCAATTTTTTTGGAAAGATTAAAAGCATTTTTTGTAAAATCTAAAGCTTCCTGTTGGTTGGAAGCATCTAACATCGGCATAATCATGAGCCTTGCATAGTGTCTAGAGTCTTGTTCGGTCATTCCAGCAGATGTTCCCGGATCATCAGCTACATAAACAACCATACTGCCTGTAAAGCCACTATAAGCAATAGAACACAAAGAATCTGCAGCAACATTTACTCCTGACATTTTCATGGTTACAATTGCTTTTTTGCCTGCCCATGCTGCACCAGCTGCAATTTCAAGAGCAACCTTTTCATTAATATCCCAATCAACACGAATATCTAAATCCTTGGCTTTTGGTATAAGATTTATTATGACCTCTGTAGAAGGTGTTCCGGGATATCCGCAGACTACTTCTACTCCTGATTCAATAATTCCTTCAGCAATGGCTTCATTTCCGGTCAGTAGTTTTTTCATATCGTTTCCTTTCAATTAAGATTAAGTACTTCTATTAAACTTTTTATAAATTTTTGATTTTCATAAAGGATCCCTATGGTAACTCGAATAAAATTTGGGCAACCATAGGGTTTTCCTGGTCTTATAATTACTCCTTTTTTTAATAATTTTTCAAAAACAATCTCACTATCTTCTTTTAAATCAATAAAAATAAAATTCGTCTCTGAGGGAACATAGAAAAGTCCTAATTTATCTAGAGCCTTATATAAATATTCTTTTCCTTCATGGTTTGAATTTAAAACTTTTTTACGATGTTCTTCATCATCCAAAGAAGCTAGAGCTGCAACTTGTGCTAGTCTATTTGTTGTAAATGGATTTACCACTCTCCTTAGATAACTAATTAATTCTTGGTGTGCGATTGCGTAACCGACTCGAACTCCTGCTATTCCTGCTATTTTTGAAAAAGTACGGACAACAATTACATTTTTCCCTTCTAAGACAAATTGTAAACCATTAACATAATTCTTATTTTCAACATAATCACAATATGCTTCATCAAAGACAACAATGATATCTTTTGGAATTTTTTTCATAAATCTATTTATTTCTTCTTTGGTTAAGATCGTCCCGGTAGGGTTATTAGGATTACACAGAAAAATCATTTTGGTTTTCTCGTTGATTCTTTTCGCTATTTCCTCCAAATCAAAACAGAAATCTTTAAGTTTAACCGAAATAAATTTCCCTCCCATTATTTTGACTGCAGTTCTATAGGCAGGAAAAGTAGTTTCGCAAGTGATGACTTCATCACCCTCATTAATAAAAGCCATCCCCACAAGATCAATAACATCATCTGCTCCATTACCGCAAATGATCATCTCTTTGTCGATTTTTAACTTCTCAGCTAATTTCTCTCTTAAGAGTCTACTTGTCGCTTCAGGATAAAGATTAATATTTTTTGCTTCTTTTATTATAGCCTCTATTGCTAAAGGGGAAGGGCCAATTGAGGTTTCATTAGAGGCTAATTTTATAACTTCTTTTAAACCCAATTCTCTTTTTACATCTTCAATTGGCTTACCTGGAACATAGGGTTTTAAATCTGATATTCCTTTTCTTATTAAGATTTTTTCTTTTTTCATTTTTCTCTCTCCATAACGCAATATTTGCATAAATATTTTTCAAAACTACTCTTAGCTTGGTCATTAAATATATGTAAATTATTTATGTATATTAATTGACCAAAATTTTATCATTACGCAGGATTTTTATAACACTAATTTATTTTGGCTATTTCCGCTACTGCTTTTATTGTTTTATTAATATCCTCTCTATTAATTCCAAAATGTGTAATAAATCGGACCTCATTAGGACGTCGTGGTGAAGCAAGAATATTAAATTTTAATAATTTTTTTAAAAACTCATCGGAGTTTATTCCCAAATTTTTTACATTAATAAATACCATATTAGTTTGGACAGTTTCTAAGTCAACTTCTACTCCTTTTATTTTATTTAGATCCTCTCCCAGGATCCAGGCATTCTTCTGATCTTCTTTTAATCTATCTGCCATTGTTTCAAGTGCAATTATTCCAGATGCTGCTAGAACACCTGCTTGTCTCATTACTCCCCCTAACATCTGTCTATACTTTTTAGCTTTCTCAATAAATTCTTTCGATCCGGATAAAATTGCCCCGATAGGGACACCTAATCCTTTAGAAAGGCAAAACATCACTGAATCAGAATACTTAGCCACTACTGATACATCAACATTTAAAGCTGCTGCTGCATTAAATATCCTTGCTCCATCTAGATGAATAAAAATATTATGTTTATGGGCGGTTTGATAAATATCTTTCATGTTTTTTAAAGGAAT
>ASPC01000030.1 GCA_000405345.1 Atribacteria bacterium SCGC AAA255-N14 | reverse complement strand
AACGAAAAGAAGAAAAGGGGGGATAGAATACTTTAAAAGATAGGTTGCAAGTTGCAAGATACGAGCAAAGAAATAAAATGCAAAATCAATCTACCGGTCTGCCGGTCTGAATAAATTCATATAATGTGGGTATAAGTTTTCTGGATTCCCATTTTCATGGGAATGACAGAGAAGATTGAGATTGTCGCGCTCTTTTTAGTCGCTCACAATGACTTTTGAAACAGAAAAAGGGGATAGGGGGCTTTTTTAATTTATGAAAATAAAGGTATGGAGATAATAAAGTTTGGTTGATTTCCTCACACTTTTTTAGATTTTATGATATGGTTAATATAAATGATTTTGAGACTATTGATTAAATAAAGGAGAGAGAAGAATGCCCTTTTTCTTAATAGACAGGCGAGACGCCTGTCCTACGGGGTTTGGGAAAAGTAGCCAATTTTGCTTCTATTCCCGAGAGTTCTTTCTGGGCTTCGGAGAAGCGCAGGGAATAGTACTCCCGGTTTTGTTGGTTTAAATAGACAGGCGAGACGCCTGTCCTACGGAGAGAACGGGTCGGATGAATCCGACCCCTACAATTGAGATTGCCGCGCTCCCTGCAATGACAATTCCCCCTCACCTTAACTCTTTCGCTCCAAGGGGAGAGGGATTTGACTTGACAAGTGGCAGGAAATGAATTAGAATATAATAGAATATAAATGAATACACAAAATAAGGAGATTTTGGATGGCTAAAGTAATAACCTTACGACTCTCAGAAGAAGAATACGAGAGAATATCGGCTGCTGCCAAGGTTGAGCATCGTCCTATTTCTAATTTTATCACTGCCAGGGTGATTAAAGATATAGAAGAATCTTATTATGTAGACCCCATTGAAATGGCCCAGATCAAATCAGATAAAAACATGATGGAAAAATTAAAGATCGGACATCGCGACGTCAAAGAGATGAAGGGCAGATTTGTTGAATAAGTTTAGAATATTTGAGACCGATCAATTCCTAAAGGGACTTGAACAAGATTTTGGCGGACAGCAGGAAGGGATAAAGATAAAACTTCTTAACTATGTTTATCCTCAACTAAAGCAAAATCCTTATTTCGGCAAAAACATAAAAAAACTCGTAAAATATAAACCGGATAACTGGCGTTATAGGGTAAGTAGTTACAGATATTTCTATGAGATTGATAACCAAAATAAAATAGTCTTTATGATATCTGCTGATAATCGCCAGAATGCTTACTGATAGAAATAGCGTATAGCGTATATCAGAGAAGCGTAGCAAAATTTTATAAATCAAAGTGTTCAGTAATCACTTGGTTTATTTTGTTTATAGTTTTTTTGTCTTCAATATTTCCTATTTTATTTATTAATCTTTTCTTATCAATACTTCTAAGTTGTATGATCATTATTTTGGAATTTTCATGTAAGTCTGCCATGGTCTTTGAAATATATATTTCGAAAGGATATACCTTATTTGTTTTGGAAGATAAGGGAGCAACCGTAATTAAAGGTGAATATTGGTTGTGAATATCGTTAGATAAAATTAAAGCAGGCCTTTTCTTATTTACTTTGTGTCCAACAGTGGGGTCAAAATTGACTAGATATATTTCTCCTTTTTTAGGATATCCCATCATTTATAGTTCCCTCGAATTCATGGTTTTCTGTTTTTATTTCAGTGTAAGCATCTTTATAGGCTTTTATTAGGTCTTGTTCTTTTTGCTTTTGGAATTGTTTTTTTAGCAGGTCAGCAATAAATTTACTTCTCTTTCTATCAGGAATCATTTCTCTTAAAGTATTGACTAGATCTTTGGGTAATGAAATAGTGACTTTTTCTTGAGTAGTCATAATTTACCTCCGTCTAATTAGGACATCTATTTATTACATAATAACATTATTATTTTTATTATCAAGGGAGAAATCGAATAGTATTAGTCTGCCAGTCAAAATAGTCGTTAGTATTTAGTATATAGTATTTAGTGAGGAAAAGATAAAGATATAAAGAAGGTTGCAAGATGCAAAAATAGTTTCAAGTTGCAAGGTGCGAGGTGCGAGTAAAGATAAAAATACAAAATCAATCTACCAGTCTACCGGTCGGCCAGTCTTCCGGTCGGGGAAATGCAAAAGAGGGTTGCAAGATATAAAGAAGGTTGCAAGTTGCGAGTGAAGATAAAAATACAAAATGCAAAGAAAGACGCAGGATGCAGGGAGTCGGCCAGTCGGGGAAAAATACAAGATAATTCAATTGACCAATCTACCAATTGACCAATTGACCAATTAGAATGCAGGATAGAAAGATAGTTTTCAGTTTACGGTTTACAGTTTTCAGTGAAGAAAATTGGTTTTTCGTTATTCGTTTTTAGTTTTTAGTAGGGATTGCCGCGCTCCCTGCGGTCACAATGACAATTTCCCTTACCCTAATGGCCTCTACCTACAATGGGAGAGGGAGTGATAGATAGGCGAGACGCTTGTCCTACGTGTTGTTAGGTAAAAAGTATTATCGTACAAGGGACCTATAGCAATATATAACCCTGCTGTTTCTATCGGGAATCCATTGTTTGTAATTTTTGAAATAGATTATTTATATTTTAGATCTGTGGTATAATATTTTAAAATGCAATTTAATTGATAAATGTACACAATGAGTATTAAACTTAAAGAATTAGATTTTATCTAAGAAGGTGGAAAAATGATATTGGAAATTATTGTAGAGAAGGATGAATCTGGTTATTATGTGGGGGAAGTACCTGCTTTACCCGGATGTTTTAGTCAAGGCAAAACCATTGAAGAGTTAAAAAAAAATATTGCGGAGGCCATTGAAGGTTGGTTAGAGGTGAAGTGCCCCCCTTTAAAACCCCAAAAAGTCTTTGCCTGAAGATCGTGGTAAATTTAAAGATGGAGGTGGATAATTATGATTGGAGAATATATTCAAAAGGCATTAGAAGAAACAGAATATAAAAAATTAGCTGATGGAACCTGGTTTGCTGAAATTCCTGGTTTTGAAGGGGTTTGGGCTAATAGTGGAACGGTTGAGGAATGCAGAAAGGAACTTGTAGAAGTTTTGGAAGAGTGGCTTGTTCTTAAACTAAGAGATGGAGATCCTATTCCTGTAGTTAAGGGTTGTGAGATAAGCATCAAAAAAGTGGCCTCTGTTTAATTATGCAAACCAAAATTTCAAGGAAGAAATTAATTAAGAAGTTCAGGGCACTTGGATATTCTGGTCCTCTTTCCGGAGGTAAACATCAATTTATGATAAAAGGCAAAAAGAAAATTCGCATTCCCAATCCTCATGGAAGTGGAGACATACATATAAGTCTATTTAAGGAGATACTTAGACAAGCTGGTATAGGTAGCGATGAATGGAATAAGATTTAATAAATAGGAACCGGGTCTCAACCCCCGCGAAGTAGTTTGCTAAAACAATATCTCGTATCAGCAAGTTGATACACTTCCAAGATACGCAGTAGTAGACTATTGCACTCCGGTAAAGTAAGCTTTGTCGCTGGTGCGAACAGGAGGCTAAAATCTCCCCCTACTCCAGATCAAGCAGAGAGCAGGTTAAAATCTGCGGTTATCATTTCATTTTATTTTCAATTTTTTCTCTATTAATTTGAGAATATCTTACAGGTCTATCTCTTCGGATTCTTCAATCTTTGGTGTGTGTTTATGATGCGGGGAAGTCTTAATATATTTATGATGGGGAGAATTATCCTACCCAGCAAACAATATCGCGATTGGAGAATATTCATAACAAAAGCTATTCTCTACAAACATTAATTAAACTTGCGCGTATATTAGATAAACAGGTTATTGTAAAATTTAGTGGAAGGGAAAGAAGAGGATAGGTTGACAAAAGAGAAAAGGGGACAGGCAATTTTTTTATTACAAAAAGTAGCCAGTCCCCTTTTTTGCTTTAACGGGGCGAACCCTGCGTAAATAAGTGAATTTAACGGGGCAAGCCCTGCGTAAATAAAAAACATTTAGCAGGACAGGCCTTGCATAAATAAAAATCATTTAACAGGGTGAACCCAATTTTACTTTTATGCTGGATAATTCTTTCTGTACTTCTGCAAAACGCAGAGAACAGTTTATAGATGTGATAAGTATTCAAATAAGTAATTGATTTGTGTATTGTTTAGTGTATAATTAATACAGGAGGCGATGTACATGAAAAGGTTAAATATTACCTTGCCAGAGGAAATTGCCCAAGAGATAAAGTATATCCCTAACAAGAGTGGTTTCATTTCCGAAGCTATAAAAGAAAAGCTTGAGAGAATAAATAAAGAAAAATTGGATAAACTTTTAATAGAAGGATATAAGGCAACCAGAAAAGAAGATAAAGGGATTGACCGGGAATGGGAAAAGATGACTCTGGAGGGATGGAGATAATATGGACTTTCCTAAAAAAGGTGAGATTTGGTTTGTATCCTTAGAACCAGTAGTGGGACATGAAATAGGAAAAACAAGACCGGCTTTGGTAATCTCTAATGATAGAAATAATTTGTTTGCTGAAACGGTAACTGTACTTCCTATTACCTCAAAAACAGAAAAAATCTATCCATTTGAGGTTTTTCTTCCCAGCGAAGAAACTCATCTACCTAAAGATTCTAAAGTAAAATGTAATCAAATTCGAACTATAGACAAGAAAAGACTTATCAATTTTGTAAGCGCTTTACTTCCTGAAAAATTAGAAAAAGTAGAGAAGGCACTTTTGATTCATCTTGATATTAACTAAACATGGAGAAGTGAGGAAAGATAAAGATGGTTGCGAGTTTCAAGATGCGAGATATAAAGAAGGTTGCAAGTTGAGATTGCTTCGTTGCTTTACTTGCAATGACATTTTAATTCCTTTTGAGCTTTTTGCGATGTTCGGGAAGCTAGGGCGCATAAGCGTTAGAAGGAACACAAAAAAAGATTTTACCCCATAATAAAACGAAAAATACGGTTTTGCGGGATAGAAATCAGGGGTTACTGAAAAATCCACCCCAGGATAGAAAAAAGAAAAGACAGGTGAATATTTCCATGGTAAAATAGTAACAACAAACAACACATTAAACCAAGGAGGTTCACCTGTATGGCTATTATACCACAACTCCGCATTTTTGGCTGGAAAGAGATCGAAGAATTAGGTGATTTAAAAAGGCTGCGTCTTGTGCTGGAATATATGCCGGACGAAGAACTTATGAGACAACTGGAACAAGAGCGATATAAAGGTCGAGATGATTATCCGGTACGAGCCATGTGGAATTCCCTATTGGCAGGAATAGTCTTCCAACACGAAACTATAGAAAAACTGCGTCGGGAATTAGCTCGCAACGGACAATTACGAGAAATGTGCGGTTTTTTTAACCAGGTACCCCCGGCATGGGTATATACACGATTTTTGAAAAAGATATTAACACATACCGAAGAAGTGGATAAGATTTTCGAAAAGCTGGTTAAGCAGATGCGGGAACTATTGCCTGACTTCGGTAAACACCTGGCCGTAGACAGCAAAGCTATCCCTTCTTTTGCCAGGCACCAGAATGGAAAAAAGACCACGGATGGCCGGCGGGATACGGATGCCAATTACGGGAAAAAAGAATACCGGGGACAGCACAAAGATGGTAGCCTCTGGGGAAAGATCGTAAAGTGGTTTGGCTACAAACTGCATTTAGTCGTGGATGCCACCTATGAATTGCCAATAGCCTATAAAGTCACCAAAGCCTCGTCCTCAGACGCTAGAGAAGGGCACGCCTTACTGGAACAGCTAAAAGAGAAGCAGTCGGAGATTTTGCGGATAACAAAAACCTGGACCGCCGACAAAGGCTATGATGATACCAAACTGATCGAGAAGTGTTGGGATCAGTATCAAATCAAACCGGTGATCGATATACGCAACATGTGGAGAGACGGGGAAGAAACACACTTGCTTAGCGGAAGAACCAATGTAACTTATAACTATAAAGGCAACGTTTACTGTTATTGCCTAAAAACAAATACCAAACGAGAAATGGCCAATGGGGGATTTGAAAAAGACCGCAATACCTTAAAGAAATTGTGTCCGGCCAGGCAGTACGGAATCATCTGCCAGGGTCAGGCGCTATGTCCGGTGGCACAAGGGCTTCGAATCCCGCTATCGGAAGATCGCAGAATCTTCACGCCGATTGATCGGGCAAGTTACAAATGGAAAAAGGAGTATAATAAACGCACTAGCGTAGAACGGGTGAACAGCCGGTTAGACGTCTCCTTTGGCTTTGAACTGCACACCATCCGGGGAATGAACAAGATGAAAATAAGGTGTGGATTGGCGCTAGGTGTAATGTTGGCCATGGCTGTAGGGCGAATTAAAGAGAAACAGAAAGAGAAAATGCGGAGTCTGGTGGCAGCAGCCTAAACTATTATCTTACCTGGCGATAACTTTTCCGCGAAAATATCCACAGCCCTAAAATGTGGATAAGGGGAGAAGTGTGCCCATTATTAGGGTAAATTAAGGAAAATAATTAAATCAATAAAAAATAGGTCATTACTTTCTGTAGACCTGTTTCAATTTACCCCTTGAGAAGGCTTGATCAGTGACTAAAAACCAAAAAAATCTTACAAAGCAAAAAGCTCCTTTTAAAAAGAGATATTATTTTTTGTTATTTTATGATATTATACAAATGGAAATATAGTTAGAATAGTCTAAAACCTTTTAGAGAATAAATTGGAAATTGATATTGAAAAGATAAAAAAGGAGGGCGAAATGCAGACAGAAGTTTTTAGCAAAGAGCAGTATAAAGAATTTTCTAGGGAGCTTATTAAAAATTTTGATAAGCGAAAAATAGTTCCCTTAAATACTCTAAAGAACGATCATTATATTTTAGAAAAACCTATATATATAACAATTGAAATAGAAAATGGATTAGTTGTTGCCTCTCTTGATGATATAGAAGCCTTTGGTTATGCAGATACAGAGTATGAAGCAATTAATCAACTAAATGAAGAAATTGTTAATCTCTATAATGATTTAAAAGACGATAGGGAGAATCTAGGTCCTCTTCCAAAAAAATGGTTAACATTTTTAGAGGAAGTTATTAAAAAGAAATGAAGAAAAGAGAGATAGAGAAAATTTTTAGAAAATTAGATTTAAAGGTTCGAACTACTGGACATAATTATGGGTGGCTATTAGTAGATGAAAAAAAGATATTAAGAGTTCACTATTCCCATGGAAGAGATGTCCCCGATAACATTGCAAACAAAATTAGAGGACAATTAAAACTTTCTACAAAGGATTTTAAAAATTTAATAAAATGTCCGTTAACTTATCAAGATTATATTGCTATTCTTAAGCAGAAGGGGATTATTAGTTAATTATTTTTGAAAAATAGAAAAGGGGAATTTCAACTTTTTTATAATAAGGTCTGAAAATGGGGACAGGCTACTTTTTTGATTTAAAAAGTAGCCAGTCCCCATTTTATTAATAATAGACAGGTGAGACGCCTGTCCTACGGGGTTTGGGAAAAGTAGCTGGAGCAACAGTAATTAAGGGCGAATATTGGTTGCGAGTATTGCTAGATAAAATTTGATGCTTGACAAGTGGCAGGAAATGAATTAGAATATATTAGAATATAAGTGAATACATAAAATAAGGAGGCTTTGGATGGCTAAAGTAGTAACATTACGACTCACAGAAGAAGAATATGAGAGAATATCAGCTGCTGCTGAGGTTGAGCATCGTCCTATTTCTAATTTTATCACTGCTAAAGTAATAAAAGATATAGAAGAATCTTATTATGTAGACCCTATTGAGATGGCTCAGATTAAATCAGATAAAAATTTGATTGGTAAATTAAAAATCGGGCATCGCGATGCCAAAGAAATGAAGGGCAAATTTGTTGACTAAGTTTAGAATATTCGAGACCAATCAATTCCTAAAGGGACTTGAACAAGATTTTAGCGGACAACAGGAACGGATAAAAATAAAACTCGTCAACTATGTCTATCCTCAGCTAAAACAAAATCCCTATTTTGGTAAAAACATAAAAAAACTCATAAACTATAATCCGGATACCTGGCGTTATAGGGTAAGAAGCTATAGATTTTTTTATGAGATCGATGACCAAAACAAGATAGTCTTTATGATATCTGCTGATAATCGCCAGAATGCTTACCGATAGAGATAGTTGTTAGTGAATAGTGAATAGTGGTTAGTCTTAAATATAAAATATAGAACGAGAGATAAAGAATGTTGCAAGTTACAAGTCAAGTAGGCAGGCGAGACGCCTTTCCTACGACAAACGGGCTCAATTCATCGAACCCCCTCGACTTAATGCTATTTTAATTTTTTAATATGTGTTATAATTTTATATAAAGATAGAGGAGTATTGGTAATATGTAAGCCAAGGAAAGAGTAAATATGGAGATACAAATCGATCAACATACCTTAGAACGAGCAAAGGAACGAGGGACGAGTAAAAATGAGATTATAGATGTTATTAACACTGGTTTTACTATTTCAGCTAAATATGGACGTGTTGGAAGAGCCAAAATATACGGTTTTAAACAGAGACGACACCAAAAATTCTATGAGCAGAGAAGAGTTGAAGTATTTTATATTATTGAAAAAGAAGTAATAATAACGGTGACTGTGTACGTATTTTATGGAAAATGGGAGGTGGGATAAAATGAACATCCTTTATAATGATAAGATAGATCTCCTTTATATTCGCTTTGATGAAAAAAAACAGGAAGTTGTAAACAAGCGAGTCTCTGAGGATATTGTGCTGGATATAGGCAAAGACGAAAGACTCATAGGGATTGAGATTCTCGATGCCTCAAAACGGGTGAATTTAGAAAGGCTTTTACCGATAAAGTATGAAACCCCAAAAGGGGTCGCATCTTAAGGAGGAATAAAAGAGGGCAGGCTGTTTTAGAATACAAGTTACAAGTTACAAAAAATAAAAAGGGGACAGGAAAACAGTATATAGTATCGGGCGAAAAACAATCGTTAGTATTTAGTATATAGTGAGGATAAAAACAAAATACAAGTTTCGAGTTGCGGGTTACGAGTTTCAAGTTAAGAAAAATACAGGAAGTACGGGGTTTGGGAAAAGTAGCCAATTTTGCTTCTATTCCCGAGAGTTCTTTCTGTACTTTTGCAAAACGCAGAGAATAATACTCCCGATTTTGAAGAGTTGTATTTGTTTTACTTTCCTTTATTTTTTTGTTAAAATGAAAATTAGTTAAAAGAAATATTTATTATTTAGGTCCATATTGCTTTTGGGGTCTGATAAAAAAATGGAAAAATCCATAAAGATACAAAAAGAAAAGAGTATTCTAAAATTAAAAGATTACTTTAAGCAGAAGGCATCCGGGTATCGTGTTGAAATGGCTTTCCTGTATGGTTCTTGGCATAAAGGATATCCTCGCAATGATTCTGATTTAGATTTAGCCTTACTTTTTTCCTCTCAAATCAACACCGAAGAATCCCTCTTTGCCTTAATTACTCAGATCTCTTATGAGTTAAGCAAAGATTTGGGTATAGAAGTAAATATTATTCCTATACATAGAGATTTTCCTCATCCTATGCTTTACTATAATGCTATAATTTTAGGAAGGCCTTTATATATTGAAGATAAAGATAAATTCTTGCAATTAAAATTAGAATCAATCTATCAGATGGAGGATTTTCAGATTTTTGGTGTTGCCTGGCAGAGGAAAGTTGCCCAAGACATTATAAAGGAGATTTCCCATGCCTAAATTTAATTATGCAAAAGGAAGAATTACCGATTCTTTACAATTTATTGCTACTGAGATAAAAGAATTTGAACAAGATTATATTTTTAAAAGCTGGAAAGATTACAAAAAAGATCGTAAACTCCAAAAACTAATGGACCGAACCGTAGAAAATATCTTTACTGCCTTGATTGAGATATGTGGTACTATTCTTACTCAACAGGGTGTCTCGGTAGAGAGCTATGCTCAGGTTTTGAGTGAATGTGCTCAGAGATTGGGATTTTCTGAAGAAGAACAAGAAATATTGGCTAAAATAGCTCTACAAAGAAACAGATTGGCTCATCGATACCTTAACTTTCGTTGGCAAGCAATTAATATGTTTATTAAAAATAAATTGCTTATCCTAAAATTATTGACAAAGATTTCAGAAAAACCGGAATAGTAAAAAAGAGAAGAGGAAAAAGGGGACAGGGGACTTTAAAATACAAGTTGCACATATTAGCGTAGAGCGTACAGCGTTTAGCGTATAGGTGCGGGGAACAAGTGTGGGAAAAATACAAGAAAAATTACAAGATACAAGATGCGAGATATAAAGAAAGTTGCAAGTTGCGAGTTTCAAGTTGCAAGTGAAGAAAAGATAAGGAAGGTTGCAAGTTGCGAGTTTCAAGTTGCAAGTAAAGAAAAAAATACAAGATGCAAAGAAGGATGCAGGGAGTCGGTCGGTCTTCCGGTCGGGGGAAAATACAAGATAATTCAATTGACCAATCCACCAATCTACCAATTGACCAATTAGAATACAGGATAGAAAGATAGTTTTCAGTTTACGGTTTACATACAGTTTTCAGTGAATAAAATTGGTTTTTAGTTATTCGTTTTTAGTTTTTTAGACGAGATTGCTTCAGTCGTTTCACTCCATCGCAACGACAATGATAATGACAGAAGGGAATGTGGGAAAGGAATCTATTGTTTGTAATTTCCGAAAGCGATTATTTATATTTTAATTTTATGATATAATAAATTTACAAATCAAAAATGTCATAGAATTAACAAAACAAGTATTTAAAGATTTTAGAAGGTGTCTGGTTAAGCTAAAGAGAAAGATGACAAAGGAGGTATGGGAAATGAAGTTTATTGTAACAATTGAACGAGATGAAGATGGAATGTTTGTGGTAGAATGTCCATCTATTCCAGGATGTGTAAGTCAGGGTAAGACTGAGCANGAATCAGTAGTAAATATCAAAGATGCAATAAAACAGTGTCTTGAAGTTCGTTCTGAAAAGGGTATGCCTCTTACTGTAAGTATGCGCGAAGTAGAGGTATTGGTCTGATGCAAGAGGGACT
>ASPC01000029.1 GCA_000405345.1 Atribacteria bacterium SCGC AAA255-N14 | reverse complement strand
AGTAGTTAGTATTTAGTCGTTAGTATTTAGCAAAGAAAATACAAGAAAAATCAAGATATAAAAACAGTATATATTATCGAGTATATCTCCATTCCTCTATAAGTGATTATAAGAAAGAAAAATACAAATGCGACCGGGAAGAAATCCATGCAGAGAGAATATTACAACTAATCTTCCAACAAAATGAACAGGATAAAAAACTCTATCAGAAAAAAATTATCTTAAAAAACTGTAAACAAGATGAAATATTCTCTTTACCGGAATAACTATCTTTCAAAAAGACTCTCCTATTATATGATTGGGTAACCGGAGTTAAGAATATCAAAACCATCGAACAGGAATATAATCTTTACCAGGGTGCCATCTACAGATTAAAAGAAGACTTTTCCTGGTTAGCCGATAGCCTGTCAGCCATAGCAGAGAATACCGGCTGGAAGAAAAAAAGAAAAGATGATTTAAAGCGGATAAAACTCCTGTCCAACATGCTAATTGAAGGAGTTAGAGAAGAAGGATTAAATTTAGCTAACCTTTATATCCCCGGACTAAGCCGATACCATATCGAAAAATTACTGCATGCGGGTTACAACAATGGCCATTGCCTTGAAGAACTCTCCAAAGAAGACCTATCTAAAATACTCCCTGATGCACTTGCCAAAAGAATCAAAAATAACTTCCCTCCCCTTCTTTCTTCTCCTTCCCAAAACGGTGAACTTGTAACTGAAAACTGTAAACTGAAAACCGACAACTTATCTCCTATTCTTTCCTCCTATCCTTCTTCTAACTCGCAACTTGCACCTCGCACCTTGCAACCTCCTTCTTCTAACCCGCAACTCGAAACCTGCAACTTATTCTACTATTCTTTCCTCCTATCCTTCTTCTAACTCGCAACTTGCATCTCGCACCTTGCAACCTGTATCTCTCATTTCTTCCCCTCCCCTACAACCTGAAACCCGTAACCCGAAACCTGCAACTTTTCTCCTATTCTTTCCTCCTATCCTTCTTCTAACTCGCACCTTGCATCTCGCACCTTGCAACCTGTATCTCTCATTTCTTCCCCTCCCCCTTCCTTTTCTTCCCCTCCCCTACAACCTGAAACCCGTAACCCGAAACCTGTAACTATCTTAGAAATCTCCCTCCACCGTCCCGACCGAATCATCTTCATGGGAAAAGAAATCAAGGTTACCGCCAAAGAATTTTCCTTAATCCATCTCTTAGCCCAGCATCCTGAACAAGTAATGAGTTATGAAGATATTATAAAGAAATTATGGGGACGCAGAACAGAAGCGATCTATACCCGAGTAATTCAGCATATATACCAATTTAGAAAAAAGATTTTAGATACAATTGGTAACAACAAAACAAACAAAGAAAAAGTTAAGGCTATATTTAAAGCGGTACCCCGAAGAGGCGTAATGTTAGATTTGAATGATAAAGAACTAAAAATAAATTAATAACCGGTAGGATAAGCGTCTGCTTGTCTTTCTGAATGTAGGGGCGTATTGCATACGCCCTCACTATTGGAAAATGGGGACTGATAACTTTTCCAAAACCCCGTAGGACGGGCGTCTCGCCTGTCTATTATTTATAAATGGGGACTGGCTACTTTTTAAATCAAAAAAGTTGCCTGTCCCCTTCTTTTATTCTCCTTTACTTTTAATGCTAACCCTTTCTTAAAATACCTTTAAATTCATTAGGAGATATTTTTGTATCTCTTAATATCTTTCTCAATAGAGCTCTATCAACATCTTTTCCTTTGTGAACTGGAATAATAGTTGTTCTATTATCTTGATGTTTTAGAAATACATGACTTCCTTTTTGCCTAACAGTTTTAAAGCCCATTCTTTCTAATATTTTTATTAATTCTAATCCTGTCAGTATAGGCAATCTACTCATACTGCAACCTTTTGTATCCCAACTATTTCCTTAATATAAGGTTCTTCTTCTCCTTCAACCTCCATATATAATTCTATAGCTTCTCTTATATTTTTAAGAAGTTCTTCTATGGTTTTTCCTTGAGTATGACAACCTTTAAGTTCAAGTGCAGTTCCTATTAAATATCCATCTTCCCCTTCTTCTATGATAACTGTAAATTGTCTTTTCTTTTTCATTTTTATCTTTATACCTCCTACTACCCCTCTGGCCGGCTTAATTATAATCAAAACTATAAGAATAGTCAAAATTATCAGAACTGTAAAAAATAAATCGAAAATAGATTAAAAACAAATCAAAATCTTATTACAACAGATATTCTGGATGGTAGAATTTTAAACGTAGGGGTCGGATTCATCCGACCCGTCTTTCTGTCATTGCGAGTGACCGCAGGGAGCGCGGCAATCTCATCTTGTATTTTCTTAACTAAATACTAAATGTAACCTGAAGCTTGTCTTTTTATCTTTTCTTTACTAAATACGACTAAATATATCTATAATCTTGCAACTCGCATCTTGTAACTTGTATTTTAAAGTTGCCTATCCCCTTTTTTACCGCTGTTAGATAATATTTCTCTTTTCTTATTTCAGTGCATCTAAAAACTCCTCTATAGTTAAACCAGCTCGGGCAATTAGGGATCTTAGAGTCCCTCTTGCATCAGACCAATACCTCTACTTCGCGCATACTTACAGTAAGAGGCATACCCTTTTCAGAACGAACTTCAAGACACTGTTTTATT
>ASPC01000028.1 GCA_000405345.1 Atribacteria bacterium SCGC AAA255-N14 | reverse complement strand
CATACGGGTGTCCATGCTGCCAAGGCTCCAATTTCAAGACGTATTTCTTGCAAGATAGACTCATTTTTATAAAGTTGCGGATAAACAAAATTTATAGTCTGAGGATCACTCTTAGTAATATAAAAATCAAATAAATCCCCCACGTGTTTTTTCACAAGAGAAGCGAAAGAAGGCATGATAACATCTTTTAAAAATTGTTCCGTTTTAGCGCCCATCGCCTTATTGAATTGATCTTGTTTCGTATTCGAACGCTCTAACCATGGTTCGTCTTTTGTATAACCTAGCAATGTCCAATCTATAATTATGTCAATATCTTCTGAAAATCTTTGAATAGCCTGATATCCCTTTGATAAGCTAGTTCCACCTTTAAAGGATAAATATTTGGCATACTCACTTTGGTGGAATAATAATTCCAAGAGGAAGCAAACCCAAAAGTCCTTTTCAATAATAGCAGGGTGCATTCCCTTTTTTTCAGCGGTGTTGGCAAACAATACTTCTCTGTTTTTCTTAGATTCTCTGGCAACCTTGTACATACGCTCACCACCTATAGCTTAATTATTTCTTCATAAATCCAATTTCGACTTGTAGATGCTTCTTTCTTTATAATTTTCAACTCTTCTTTTGTCAACTTTCTTCGGATACGCTCTCGAACACTATCATCAATTTTATCTTTTCCTATAGCGTTTATAGCTTCAATAATTGTTGCAGTAATAAAATTCTTCCCTGATATTTCTCGGTTCGTTTTATGCTTAAATTCAATTTTCCTTCCATCCGTTAGGATTACCACTATATATCTACCATCACTTACATACTCATATACCGCCGGAACCTGAGTGGTTAATCCTAATAGATTTAAAGCAGTATCTCCAAATGGCGCAATAGTCCATTGATTTGCGCAGGCATAAGCCTTGGCGACCTCAGCTGGATCTACAGCAATTTCTTCTCCTAAGAATTTACTGTATTCAGAAGGTTTATAGAATCCACGCGCAACACGAAGTAGCTTTCCTTCTTTGGTTAGTCTGGAAAGAGCCTTTCTTACAGCATCATAATTATCAAAGTCACGAAAACTGGTAGTTGAATAAACTTTGTTTCTGGGTAGTTTTTCAATATAGTTTTTGATTCTTTCTTGAATGTTATTCTTCTTCATTTTACTCACCTCGTCACAATTATTATACAATATTTGTGACCAGACTTCAACTAAAAGAACCATCCCTAATGGTGCTTGCTGCATATTTCGGTAACATTCGGACACTGTTTCCGGAATTATCCGGACAGCATTCCGGCCTATCCGGACACCTTGTCGAATCATTAAATAATAGGTACTCTTTAATTACAAATCTACACTCCACGCTATTCCTATCAGCTGATCTTACATTTTTCTTTTTCTTTCTTCACTCGATATTCGATACTATATGCTATTTTTATATCTTGTATTTATTGTATTTTTTTTCTGTCCCAAGACCCCCTCTGTCATTCCCATGAAGATGGGAATCCAGAACATTTAAACCCACGTAATTGTATTTATATCACGACTGGTAGACCGGCAGACTGAATTGACAGGCAAACCGGTAGATTGATTTTGTATTTTTCTCGCACTTATTACCCGCACCTATACGCTAAACGCTATAACTATACGCTAGTCTTGTATTTTCTCGACTGGTCAACTGGCAAACTGGCAGACTGCTTTTTACATCTTGTATCATTTATTTGTATTTTGCATTTTTTTTTAACTCGCAACTTGCACCTTGAAACTTATCTTTTTGACCGGAAGACTGGTAGACTGGCCAACTGGCAGACCGGTAGACTGGTAGACTGGAGGACCAGAAAATATAAAATACCGGTAAATTAAAAATTATTAAAAAGGAGGAAAATATTGGATATTCATAATTTAACCGACCTAATTGCCAACCAAGGCTTCCCTATCGCCTTATCTATACCCTTAATCTTTCGCATTGATAAGTTTATGCAGGAAATAGTAACTGCCCAGAAAGAAGGATATCGGCAGATACTGGAGAATACCAAAGAGATACATAATACGATTACCAGTCTAAACCAACAGAACCGGGAATATTATTCCCTACGCTTCTCCGAGGCTCAGAAAGAACTCTCCGTCATGAAAGCAAAATTGTGGGGACTGGATGCTTTTCCAACCACCCGTAGGACAGGCGTCTCACCTGGCTATTTCTCATATCCTCCCCCTCGCAGGGGAATTGTAGGGGTCGGATTCATCCGACCCGTCTTTCTGTCATTGCGAGACCTGTTTTTAGGTCGTGGCAATCTCATCTTGTAAAAAGGGGACTGGCTACTTTTTTGCTTTAAATAGGTGTCTGTCCCTATTTTCTTAAAGATTTATTCTTCAGCCACTTAAGTACTTCTTTTTTAAAAACCTTAAAAAGTTCTGATTTCTCCAGTAGATATTGATATACTCTCCTACGGTCGATTTTCCCGTACTCGTGAACTAATATGTTTCTAAAACCTGCTATACCCTCTAAATTTGTGGCTAAATTTTCAGAAATTATTTTTTTTCCAAAAAGAATAGAAACTGCTTCTTGATTATCTTCCGGTTTCTCCCATGCTTCCTCAATAATTACTAAATTTAAAGTATCCAGAACCACTTGACAGCTCAATTGTAAGTAACGTTCTGCCAATCCGTAAAGATGAAAGTCTTCCAAAAACTCCTCTGGGCTTTTTATTTCATTCTTTAATTTTTTAAGATTGCTAAGGTATACATCTAATTGTTGCAACTTCTCGAAGATTTTTTGCCGGGTTATCTCGCTCATATGACCTCCTTAAGAGATCTTTGGAGGTAAGCTTCATTGTATTCTTTAATAAAAGGTCGAAAATCATAATATTCTTGCATGGTTTTTAATTCAAAGTCAATCCTCCGGGCATGGTCTCTCTCTAAAATTATTTTTCCCTCTTTAATAATAACGAATTTAAAAAATATTGATCTTACTTCATTAAGAATAATTACCTCAACCCGCTTTTTTAAAAGGGATTGGAACTTCTCTATTAAAAAAAGGCGTTTTTTAAAAAAATCTTTAACCTCTTTATCCTCAAGGTAAAAAGCCAGGTCTATATCGCTTTCTAAATTAGTCTTTCCCGAAGCCGTCGAACCAAAAAGATAGCCAAAAAGAATTCCTTTTTCTTCTTCCAAAACTAATTTTAATTTATCCTTAATTTTAGAAATATCATTCTCCATATTTCATTTACCTTTCCATAGTTCATCTACTTATTTTTGTAAATAATTATATCACATATTAAAAAATTAGAATAGCATTAAGCCAAACCAAAGGAGGGAGTCTGGCACAAAAGTTTAAACTAACCCTCTAAATAAAATGCCATTGTGAGCCCGCTTATCCCCGTAGATCTGGCGTCTCGCCTGTCTATTCTATGGAGTTGTGAGAGGTTGAAGAAGATGACTCAAAAAAGATGGAAAATGTTTTTAAAACAATCCCCAGCAGAGGTTTAATGCTAAATATTAAAAATGAGGAGATCCTGCTAAATTAATCAATTTTCTAATTTCTATATTTACTTTCGTTACTATTTCGTCTTTGATCCTTCCAAATTTTTTTATGGCAATTTCTTGGGATAAACTATATATTTTATCTACCCTTATATGAGAATTTAATTTAAGAGTGCTTTCAATTGAATCATTATTTGAAATTAAAATTGTATAATCTTTTTCTCTTAAATTTGAGGTAATTGCTACTACAACCATATCTTCTTTTGTACTATTATACATATCGTTTGATAAAACAAGCACTGGCCTTTTCTTATTAGAAACTAAATTAGTAAATGGTACGGGTATTAATAGGATATCTCCCTATTTATACATTATTCCATATCCTATCATCTATATCATTATTCCAAAATTCTAAGCTTGTTTCACTGGCCAATTCTAAATCTTTAAACTTTTCTCTTCTTCTTTTCATATTTAAATAACCTACAAAATCTAATACTTCTTTAGCCTCATTCTCAGAAATCTTATTAATTAATGCCCTCAGATTTTCTTTTGTAGTTCTCATAATATACTCACTTTCTCTCAGTTATTTATCACCTTTTGCATAATTTTGGTCTTCTTTAAGCTCTTTTTTTGAATAATGTCTCTCTATCTTTCTTTCTCCCAAACTATCTATCAACTCCCACTTGCTTATTCCTGCTAATCTTCTCGCTACTCCCATAGTAGCCATCCCCTTTTTATACAAGAAAAAAGCAAATTCCTTCTTCAATTCACTTTCCAATCGTCCTTTGGGTAATTTTATAGCCTCAATAAGCTCATCGGGAATAGTTAAAATTAAGGGCATTCTTCTCCCCTCCTTTATTTAATTAATAGTCTCAAAATCACTTATATTAATTATATCATAAAATCTAAAATATAAATAACTCATAAAAATCAAATCAACAAAACCGTGAATACTATTCCCTGCGCTTCTCCGAAGCCCAAAAAGAACTCTTGGGAATGAAAGTGGAGCTGAGCCTGCCCCGTTAAAAGCAAAATAGGACAGGCGTCTCGCCTGTCCTACGGGGTGGAATGGAGATATACTCGATAATATATACTGTTTTTATATCTTGAT
>ASPC01000027.1 GCA_000405345.1 Atribacteria bacterium SCGC AAA255-N14 | reverse complement strand
CAAACCATTGTAAAAAGCGAAGATTTAAGCAGATACATCTTGTAATTGACCAATTCACCGATTTGCCAATTGACCGATTAAATCAGTCGTTAGTGAATATAACTAGCGTAGAGCAAAATTAGCGTGGAGCGTACAGCGTGGAGCGTATAGTAAAACAAGCGTAGAGCGTAGATAAACTCTCATGGCCTAAAAGTTCCTGAACAGAACGTAAATCCGCTCCACCTCCTAAGAGATGGGTGGCAAATGAATGCCTTAAAACATGAGGACTTATCTTTTTATTTAAATCAGCCATTTTCATGTATTTAATGAGAAGTCTTCGTATGCTTCTTGCTGATAGTCTTCCTCCAAAACGATTTAAAAATAATGCATTTGTATCATTTTTATCCATAGATATATTTTTTCTAAATTTCTTTCTACTGTTTAAATATTCTTGTACTGCCTTTATACTCGGATTACTCAAAGGGAGAATTCTTTCCTTTGAACCCTTTCCAAATACTCTCACAGTTTTCTCATACAGGTCTATATCGCGAATATTCAAATTAACCAGTTCTCCAACCCTCATCCCGGTGCCATAAAGCAATTCAAGGATTGCCCTATCTCTAATTCCTAATATTGAATGCCCGGACGGCATTTCAATAAGTTTGTTAATTTCTTCTATGTATAAAAAAGAAGGTAATTTATTGTCTATCTTAGGTGCTATTAGATTGATGGTCGGATTAATATCTACTATACCTTCTCTTGATAGAAATTTAAAGAAAGAACGGATAGTAGATATTTTTCTGCAAATACTTCTTACCGAATAATCACACTTCTTTAAATAGACAATATATTTTCGCATGATGCTGCGGTCAATATATTGTATATTATTGTTATTTATTATTTTATATTCCTTTAAATAATTTAACAACTGTAATAAATCATTTTTATAGGAAATAATAGTATTGTTAGAATAATTTTTTTCATTCTTTAGAAAAGAAATATACGAATTTATGTGTTCCTTCAAATTTAAACACCCCTCCTTTTTTCTTTTTTTTGAGGAGTAAATTCTCTTTCTCGAGATAAATTACCATTTAAATTCCAAGTGCTGACTTAAATTATGATTTATCCTCTTTCTTAAATTCTTTATAATCACAATCAGAATTACTGCACTTAAAATAAAGTCCGCTTTTCTTATTAATACTTATTACTAAAATGGAGTTACATTGTGGGCATCTTTTATTAATCGGCTTGTTCCAGGTTACAAAAGAACATTTAGGATAATTGCTGCATCCATAGAATATCCTCCCCTTTTTAGTCTTTTTTCTAATAATCTCACCTGAACAACCCTCATCGGGACAGGACATACCAATTTTATCTAAAAAGGGTTTTGTATTTTTACATTTCGGGAATCCCGAACAAGCTAAAAATTTACCAAAACGTCCATTTTTTATTAACATTTTACTGCCACATTTATCACATATTTCATCGCTGAATACTTTTGGCATTTCAATTTTTTGTGCCTGACTTCCTTTTTCTAAATCATTAGAAAATGCCTTATAAAATTTATCTAAAACATTTTCCCACTTTTTTTTATCAGATTCGACTTCATCGAGTTGCTTTTCCATTTTTGCAGTAAAGGCAACATTTACAATATCGGAAAAATATTGAACTAAAAAAGAGTTTACCGTAATTCCCAATTCTGTAGGTCTAAATTTTTTATCTACTTTCTCTACGTATGTCCGATATTGTAAGGTGCTTATAGTCGGTACGTACGTGCTGGGTCGTCCTATTCCTTCTTTTTCCAATCTTTTTACCAGGCTGGCTTCTGTGTATCTGGGAAGAGGCTTGGTAAAAGATTGATTTTCCTTAATTTTTAACAACTTAAGCTTATCTTTTTCTTTAAGGTCAGGAATTTTATCTAAATCCTGATTGTTTTGGCCATATAGAATCATATATCCCTTAAACAGTATCTTAGAGCCGGAAGTTCTAAAAATATACCTCCCTGATTCGATATCTATAGTAATTTTTTCCAAAAGGGCAGCTTTCATCCTACTCGCTACAAATCTTTGCCAGATTAAATTATATAATTTATATTGGTCATTAGTTAAATATTTTTTAATTGACTCCGGGTGATTAAATACATAGGTAGGCCTGATGGATTCATGAGCATCCTGAATTTTTACATTTTTTATTTTATTTTTTTCTTTACTTAAATTTTGGGATGATTTGGCAAAATCTTTACCATAATGTTCTTCAATATATTTTTTCGCTTCACTCTTTGCTTCATCTGATACTCTTACTGAGTCCGTACGCATATAGGTAATTAAACCGATATTTCCTTTATTGCCTAAGGTGATACCCTCGTATAATTGTTGGGCTATGAACATAGTTTTTTTAATGGGAAAATTTAATTTATTATATGCATCTTGCTGTAAGGTACTGGTAGTAAACGATGGTTGCGGATTTTTCGATTCTTTCTTTTTGTTTATACTTTTAACATAGATTTCCTGATTTTTTACTTCTTCACAAATATTTGCGGCTTCTTCTTTAGTATTAATAGTTGCTTTTTTAGAATTTATGGAGAAAAGTTTTGCCTCAAAAGGTTCTGCCTTTTCATCTTCTATTTTTCTAAACAAAGCATCTATTGTCCAATATTCTTCTATTTTAAATTTAGCTATTTCTTCTTCTCTTTCGCATATTAAGCGTAATGTTACAGATTGCACCCTTCCTGCACTTAGTTTTTTGCCAATCTTTTTCCATAATAATGGACTAACCTTATAACCTACCAGTCTATCCAGTAACCTCCTGGCTTTTTGAGAGTTAACCATGTTAAGATTAATTTCTCTCGGATTTTTAATGGATTGAGATACAGCTTTTTCAGTTATCTCGTTAAAACTAACTCTGCTTTTTGCATCCTTAATATTTAATCTTTGAGCAATATGCCAAGCAATTGCTTCACCTTCTCTATCCGGGTCAGTAGCTAAAAATACTTTCTCCTTGCCTTTAACGCTTCCTTGTAATTCTTTCAATATCCTTCTTTGTTTAGGAATAACCACGTATTCCGGCTTAAAGTCATTTTCAATATCTATCCCCAATTTTGTTTTAGGTAAATCTATTAAATGCCCCTTGCTTGATTTAATAGTATAATCCCTACCCAATATTTTTTTTAAGGTTTTTTCTTTGGTTGGTGATTCAACTATCACCAGATATTTAGCCATTTTTTATCCTTTTGAACCTTTTTTCTTGTGATTTTTTTATTTTCCTTTTAATCGGTTAAAAATATCTTGCGGCCACGAAGGTAATATTATTGCACCATAAGGGCAATGTTCATCACAGCAAAAGCAAGAAATGCATTTCTTTCTATCCGCTTCCGGAAATTTATCGGTTAAATTCATTGCAGAAACAGGGCAAACTTCAATACATTTTTTGCATATTTTACATTTATTATGATCTACTATCGGCTTAATTGACGCTAAATTAAATATATGAGGGACCGCTGTTTTCCTTATTCTTTGCAAAAAACCATTATTCGGTGTTTTAAACCCCGAAATTACTTCTAATTCTCCATCAATAATTATGTTGGAGATATCTATCTCCCCTAAATTTCTTTCTTTGGCAACCTGTAATAGCTCAATTGTAGCAGGCTTAAGCCCCATCATAGCAGCCATAACAGAATCAAGAGAAATGCCATCATCGCTGCTTAATATTTTATTTATAACTCGTATTTTCCCATTAGTAGGTCCGACACCTTCCATACCGGTTATAGCATCCATGATATTTAAATCAGGAATTCTTATCTGATAAATATCTACTAAAAGTTCAGCAAATCCTTTAATGGAGCGACCATAGGTATGTAATTTTGCCTTCTTCCCTCCCGGAATAATACCGAACATGTTTTTTATGGCACCGGTAATAGTAGTTAAACTGTGAGTTTTAAATTTTGGAACATTAATAACATAATCTGCTTCTATAACTATTTTTGAAATAAATAATTCTTCAATAAATTTTGACTCTACCTTTACCTCGACTACTTCCCTGGCAATATTTCTGTAGCAGCCGTCAGAAGCATCTAATATTCCGGTAATTTTTGCTATTTTTAAGGGGTCAAAATGAATACTCCCGGAATTATCTCCCACTATTATTTCTTTAGATCCACACTTTTTTAATTCCTGCACAATTGCAGATATTACTCTTGGTTCAGTAGTCACCCCTCTCTCCGGAGGGAATGGTCCTAATAGATTTGGCTTTACTAAGACTTTTTTATCTTTTACTTTATCCCTTACCCCAAATATCTCAAAAACATTTTTTATTATTTCGGATATTTCATTATTTTGTGTATCACTGATTATGACTTTGGACATATTTTCTCTTTCAACTTTAAATTAGTCGTTAGCGAATAGTATTTAGTAACAAAGCGAAAAACGTAAAGTGTAAAGCGCAAAACTACAACTTAAAATTCAAAATTAAAGAAAAAAGTTTTAAGTTTTGAATTATGGTTTTTAGCTTTTCGCTTTAAATTTTTAATTCAATTTTGAAAAATATTATTAATCCAAACTATACGCTATACGCTCTACGCTAGTTTTATTCACTAACAGATAATTTTATTTTTTTATTTTGATCTTTTCTCCGATTTTTCTTTCTTTCTTGGATTTTAATCTTTTAATATTTTCTTTATGTTTAAAAATACCGAAAATTAAAATTATTGCACTAAATATAATATATTCATAAGGTTGTTTGAATAAAATTGTAAAAATAAAAATAGAGATTAAGGCGAAAATAGATGCTAAGGAAACATATCTTGTTGTTATTACAACAACTCCCCAAATTATTAATGCTAAAATTGATATCGTTGGATTAAGAGCAAATACAACTCCAAACGTAGTAGCTATCCCTTTCCCGCCTTTTAAACCGAGAAATAAAGACCAGTCATGACCACATATAACTGCTAACCCTGCAATAGCTAATATTAATGAACTATCAATATTAAAATATTTTACTAAATAGATAGATAAAATACCCTTGCCGACATCACCAATTACTACTAAAGAAGCTAACGAAGGCCCCAATATCCTAAGAGCGTTGCTTGCCCCTATATTTCCGCTTCCGAATTCTCTTATATCTACTTTCTTAAATAATTTACCCATAATATAACCAAAAGGTATGGAACCCAAAAGATAACAGATCGTAATAATTAAAATAATTTTCATACTATTTTCTTTCCTCTTTTTTTTTTCGCTAAGTTAATAACTACAGGAGAACCTTCAAATCCAAATGTTTCATAAAATTTATTTTCTAAATATTTCTGATAAGAAGCATACATTAATTTAGGATTATTTACAAATAATAGAAATTTAGGAGGTTTTATCCCCATTTGAGTAGCATATCTAATTTTTAATGTATTCCCTCTTACATATTTGGGGCTATTTTTAGAAATAACTTCTCTTATAAAAGTATTCAATGCTGGAGTAGGAATTCTTTTACTATATTGTAAAGCAACTTCTTTAATTTTTGAAATAATTTTATAAATATTATAGCCTGTTATTGCAGAAGTCATTATCACGGGAGAGTTTTTCATAAAAGACAATTCATATCTTATCTCATCAATAAACAATTCTTTATCTATACTATCTTTAATTAAATCGAATTTATTTAATATTACTATACAGGCTTTTCTTTCATCTTGGATGTAATTTGCCATTTTTTTATCTTGCATGCTTACTCCCTGGGTAGCGTCCAATATCAATAACACTATATCTGAATTACGCACCGCTTCAAAAGTTCTTAATGTACTGTAATATTCAACATCTTCTTTCGGTTTCGACTTGCCTCTCAAGCCTGCGGTATCGATAAATATTAATTTTAGTAAATCATGTTTAAAAATTATTTCAATAGCATCTCTGGTGGTGCCGGGATGTTCGCTGACTATAATTCTATCTTCCCCTAAAATACGATTTAATAAACTTGATTTTCCTACATTGGGTTTCCCAATAATTGATATTTTTATAATGTCCTCTTCTTCTTCCGGTTCTGTTCCTACTTCTGGAATACAGGATACTATTCTATCCAATAAATCATCAACATTAAGTCCGTGTTCTGCCGAAATAATATAGGGATCTCCGAATCCTAATTCGTAAAACTCATATAATTTTAATTCACTTCCCTTTACATCTCCCTTGTTGGCTACCAGGATGCTTGTTTTATTTTTTTCTCTAATCGCTTTAGCCACCTTAAAATCATCCGGATTTATTCCCTCTTTGATATCGACCAATAATATAATTAAGTCTGCCTCTTCAATAGCCAATTCAGTCTGAACAGTTATTTTTTTTTGCATTTCTTCTTTTTTTATAAAATCCACGCCTCCGGTATCTACCAGAACAAATTGCTTTCCTTTCCATTTACATTCTGCATATATCCTATCTCTGGTAATTCCAGGTTCGTTTTCCACAATAGCGGTTCTTTTCTTGATGATTCTATTAAATAGAGTCGATTTCCCTACATTTATCCTTCCGATAATAGCGACAACGGGTTTTTTCAAAACAGACACTCCTATCTTTTAATATAGCTAAAAATTTAAAACGAAAAGCGAAAAACCATAATTCAAAATTCAAAACTTTTTCTCTCAATATTATATTTTAAGTTTTAGTTTTTGTTTCTTTATCTTTTCATTTTTGCTATATAGCATGCGAGACAAGAAAGATGAAAATCAATATATAAAATAACATATTTAAATTTTAAATTTTGAGCTATGGCTTTACGTTTTGCGCTTTTCGTTTTTCGCTTTGTTACTAAATAGCATTCAACAACGGTTAAGTCAGGATATTCTTTATTTTCTTTATGATCATTTCAGGATTTGAGCTTTTAGATATGATTTGACCAACCACAATTATTTCTGCCCCGGCTTTAACCACCTGATAAATATTATCTAAATTTATTCCGCCATCAACTGCCAAACTTATCGATTTTTTTTGATTATCTATTATTTTTCTCGCTTTTTCTATTTTAGCAATCATCTCCGGGATAAATTTCTGCCCGCCGAAACCGGGGTTAACAGTCATTAATAGTAATATGTCTATTTTATTAATTAAATATTCAATAACGCTTAGAGTTGTTGCCGGATTTAGAGCGATACCGGATTTTACACCAGCCTCATTGATGTTTTGTATAAGTCTGTCAAGGTGTTTAGATGTTTCGTAATGTACAATTATAATATCTCCACCCGCATTGATAAATGATTTAATATGATTCTCCGGTTTTTCTACCATCAGATGAACTTCCAAAGGAAGAGAAGTTATACTTTTAATTGATTCTACTATCCTCGGACCAAAGGAAATATTCGGTACAAAATTTCCATCCATAATATCTAAGTGAAGTAAATCTGCCCCTCCGTTTTCTATCTTTTTTATTTCTCTTTCCAAATGGGCAAAATCTACATCCAAGATTGAGGGAGCCAATTTTTTTGTCATAATTATAACACCGCCTATTTATATAAATAATTGTGCATTTTAAAAACCTTGGTCATTACTAATACAGCCATAATTTACGATCAAGACTTCTATATTGAATGGCTTCAGATAAATGAGAAATTTCTATCTTCTCTGATAGTTCTAAATCAGCTATAGTTCGGGCTACTTTTAATATACGGTCATAAGCTCGAGTACTCAAATTTAACTTTTCCATAGCCTTGTAAAGTAAATTTTTAGCATTATCATCGATATTGCAATATTTTTTAATCTGTTTTTTAGTCATTTGGGCATTACAGAAAATACCATCTTCATCATATCTTTCCCTTTGTATTTTTCTTGCTCTTTCTACTCTTTCTCTTATAATAGAAGAGTTTTCTACAGAATCTTTCTCCATAACTTCTCGACAATTTACCCGGGGAACTTCAATATGGATGTCAATTCGATCTAATAGCGGCCCTGATATCTTTGAACGATATTTAACGATTTGAGACGAACTACAGGTGCAAACTTTAACCGAATCACCGTAAAAACCGCAAGGACAGGGATTTAGGGACGCTATCAGCATAAAAGAAGAAGTATAACTAACAGAACTTAGAGAGCGTGAAATAGTTACTATTCCATCTTCTAGAGGCTGACGTAGAGATTCTAAAGCGCTTCGGGAAAATTCCGGTAATTCGTCTAAAAATAGTACACCATTATGAGCCAGGCTAATTTCTCCCGGTTTGGGCATCCTGCCTCCTCCGATTAATCCAACATTACTTATTGTATGATGCGGGGACCTAAACGGTCTCTCCGTAACTAAAGGGACATCCGTTGGAAGTAAATTGGAAATACTATACAATTTGGTAATTTCTATAGATTCTTCCAGCGTTAAAGAAGGAAGAATAGTTGGAATCCTGCGTGCCAGCATAGTTTTTCCCGAGCCTGGCGGACCAATCATTATAACATTATGGCTTCCTGCCGCAGCTACTTCTAAGGCTCTTTTGGCATTTTCCTGCCCTTTAACCTCGGCAAAATCTATTTGATTGTTTTTACTTAGTTGAAAAATTTCCCCTAAATCTACTGATACCGGTTCAATGGATATTTTTTTATCCAAGAATTCGATTACTTCGTAAAGTGAATTAACAGGAAATACTTTTAATTCTTTAACTATCCCTGCTTCTTTAGCGTTTGCTTCAGGAACAAGTAATTTTTTTTTACTGATATTTTTCGCCATTAAAGCAATGGGAAGCATACCATTTACCGGTTTTATACTTCCATCTAAAGATAATTCACCCATAATCAAATATTCATTTAATAAATCCGGCTTAACTTGCTTGCTGGCAACTAAAATTGCCAGAGCAATAGATAAGTCAAAAATGGGGCCCTCTTTTTTGATATCCGCTGGAGCAAGATTTACTGTAATCCTTTGCATGGGAAATTTAAATTCAGAATTTTTTATGGCAGCCCTAACTCTTTCACGGGATTCCTGAACAGCTGTATCGGGCAAACCTACGATATTAAACGAAGGCAATCCTGAATGAATATCAACTTCTATCTCTACCATAAAAGCTTCTACTCCGAATATAGCCGCACTATATAATTTGGAGAACAAAAAAACACCTACTTTTATCGCATTTTTGCGAAAATTAGTATATATAGTCATTGCGAGTTCCGATTTATCAGAGCGTGGCAATCTCTTTATTAAGCTAAAAATTTAAAACGAAAAGCGAAAAACCATAATTCAAAACTCTTAACTAGTTGTTAGTGAATAGTCGTTAGTCGTTAGCTTGAGATACAATATACAAGATAAACTAGTTAAATAGTTTAATTCTCATAATTTATTAACCAATTAACTAAGTAACTAATCAACGAATCGAGATATATATTTAAATTTTAAATTTTGAGCTATGGCTTTACGTTTTGCGCTTTTCGTTTTTCACTATACGCTTTTTCTTTACTATATACTAGATACTAAATACTATATACTTAAGTTACCATCAAGGTAAAAAGCATTCCTGATATGTTTTATTCTTTTTATTTCTTTATGGTTAGAGATGCTGACCAATATTACATCAAAACAATAATTATTTTCCCAAAGATTGTATTTGGCCAAATAGCATAAAGCGTTTTTAATTATTTTTCGTTGTTTATTATAGTTTATTGCTTCTTCGGGATATCCAAACTTATCAGAACGCCTGGTTTTTACCTCCACAAAGATAATATCCCCTTTATATTTACTGATAATATCTATTTCTCCTAAAAAAGTACGGAAATTCCTTTCTTTTATCTTATAACCTTTAGTTTCCAAATATTTACAAGCTAAATCTTCGCCGTATTTTCCTATATTTATATTATCCATCTTTAATAATCATCTATCTTTATATTATTTAATTAGTCGTTAGTTTTAAATATATTTTTTCAGTTTTAAGTTATCATTTTACAGCTAAAAGCGTAAAGCTAAAAGCGAAAAACCATAATTCAAAATTCAAAACTTTTTCTCTCAATATTATATTTTAAGTTTTAGTTTTGCTTCTTTATCTTTTCATTTTTGCTATATAGCATGCGAGATAAGAAAGGTGAAATTCAATGAGCAAAACAATATATTTAATTTCAAATTTTGAGCTATGGCTTTACGTTTTGCACTTTTCGTTTTTCGCTTTGTTGCTAATTACTCTTTTATAGCTTTTTCTATGTATTTCTGATGGGCCATATTTAATTAGTGCCTTAAGATGTTCTTCTGTACCATAACCTTTGTTTTTTTTGAAAAGGTACTGTGGAAATTTTTGGTCATATTTAACCATAATATTATCTCTATAGACTTTAGCAATTATAGAGGCTGCGGCAATCGATATGCTTTTATCCTCCCCTTTAATCAACGGTATCTGTAAAATATTCAGGTTAGGAATTTTAAAGCCATCCACTAATAAATAATCAGGCATTTCTTTTAAATCTAAAATTGCTTTTTTCATTGCCAAAAAAGAAGCTTGGGCGATATTTATTCTATCAATAATTTTAGCTTCTACAATACCAATTCCCACATCTTTTGCACTATTTAAGATAGAATAATATAATTCTGTTCTTTTTTTTGAGGTTAACTTTTTAGAATCTTTAACATAGGGAATAAACAATCGGCAGGGTAGAATTACTGCGGCGGCCACTACCGGACCGGACAATGACCCCCTGCCTGCCTCATCTATCCCGGCTACTAAAGAGTAACCCTTAATCTTTAATCGATTTTCATAGTTATAGAGATTATAAATTCTTAATCTTTCTTTATATAATTTTTCTATTTTTCGCTGATAACTACAAATTATTTTTTTTGTTATTTTTACTTTTCTATCTTTTGCCTTGCATGCCATTTAATTATCTTTTTTCTTTAACTTTGCTTCTCTTACCTACCCTGTCTCTCAGATAATATAGTTTTGCTCTTCTCGTTTTTCCTCTTTTTAAAACCACTACTTTTACAATATTCGGTGAATGCAGTTGAAATATTTTTTCTACCCCAACACCCTTGGATATTTTTCTTACTATAAATGTTTCCTTGGTTCCACCATGTTTTTTAGCTATAACTATTCCTTTAAAAACCTGTACTCGCTCCCTGGTGCCTTCAATAATTTTTTGATGTACTTCCACTGTATCTCCAGGTACAAATTCGCTATTCTCTTTTTTAGATTGTTCCTCTTCTATTTGTTTAATGTAATCTACCATAAAAATCATCCTTCCTACTTATTTTTTAAATAACATTTTTTAATTATTTCACAATACGCTATTTTTACACCATATGTCCTCTCATTTTTTGTATTTTTATTCTTTGTCTTTTTAATATTCTGACTTCTGTCTACTGAATTCTACTTTTCTCACTATAAGCTACTATTGCTTTTTTCTTCACGCAATACTCGATACGCAATACGCGATACGATATACTAATAACTGATTTAATTATTTTACCTTAATCTTTCTCAAGGTCTTTTTCTAACTCTTTTACTAGAGCTAACTCTCTTTTAGATAGTTTATTATTTGCAAAAATTTCAGGCCTTCTAATTAAAGTTCTTAATAGAGACTGTTTTCTTCTCCACTTTTCAATTTCTTTATGATTACCTGAAAGTAATATTTCCGGAACTTTAAAACCTTTAAATTCATCAGGTCTGGTATAGTGAGGATAATCAAGATATTCGTTATAAAATGAATCATTTACCATAGATTCTTCTTTTCCTAAAACTCCGGTAATCATTCTCGAAATTGCATCTACCATTAACATAGCCGGTAATTCTCCTCCGCTAACTACAAAGTTACCAATTGATACTTCCTCTGCATCAAGAAGTTGAGGTATCCGTTCATCTATGCCCTCATATCGACCGCAAATAATTAATAAGCGATTTTCTTTTGATAAATCCTTAGCCATCACCTGGTTAAAAATCTTCCCCTGAGCAGAAGTGATTATAATTTTTAAAGGTAACGAGGGTCTGTTTTTTTTTATCACCTCTACGGCATCCCAAATTGGCTGAGACTTTAAAACCATGCCAGGCCCTCCGCCATAAGAATAATCGTCTACAGTCTTATGTTTATCCAGGGTAAAATCCCTAATATCAATTAGATTTATTTTTATTAATCCTTTTTCTTGAGCCCTTTTTAATATACTTTCGGAAAAAGGTCCTTTAAACATATTGGGAAAAATAGTTAATATATTAATTTCTAAACAATCATTTATCATATTAATCCATCTACCATCTTTATGGTAATTCGCTTTTTTTCTAAATTAACATTTTTTACAACTTCACGAATAGCCGGGATAAATAATTCCTCTTTATCCTTATTTTTAACTACATACACATCATTGCTACCTGTGCTTATAACATTTTCTACTTTTCCCAGAAAAATATTATTCTCGTCATATACTTCAAGGCCAATTATTTCAAATATAAAATAAGTTTCTTTTGGCAACTTTACAGCATTTTTTCTTTCAACCTCAAGAAAAGAGCCTACTATCATCTTGGCTTCTTCAATATTTTCTATATCCTTCAATTTTAAAATAACCGTATCATTTCTTTTTCTTATTTTCTCTACATTTAATATTGTTTGGCTTTTTTTACTTCTTAAAAAAACGTTATCTAAATTTTTAAATCTGTCAATTGAATCGGTAAGGGGCAAAACATTAACTTCCCCTTTATTGCCCTGGGTAGAAACCACTTTACCAATTATAATAAATTCTTTATTCAATAAAATTTCTCCTTTAAGTTTATTAGATAAATTTATTTTATGGAAATTACATTTTTTCGTAAACCTTAATTAGTGAATAGTTATAAGGAAAAACGAAAAGCGCAAAACGCAAAGCTATAGCTCAAAATTTAAAGTTTGAATACATTGTTTTATATATTGATTTTCATCTTTCTTATCTATCATGTATATTGCAAAAATGGAAAACTAAAGAAGTAAAAAACAGTACTTAGAATTTAAAACTGAGAAAAAAGTTTTGAGTTTTGAATTATGGTTTTACGCTTTTAGCTTTACGCTTTTAGCTGTAAAATGATAACTGAAAACTGATTTTCTTCACGCGATAGGTGATACTGCTTCTCTTTCCTCTATTTTTTTCTTGTATTTATTTTCCTTTCTTCACTATATACTATATACTCGATACTATATACTGGTTGTTTCCCTATATGCTAAACGCTGTACGCTATACGCTAGTTTTATTCGCTACACGCTAATTTTATTCGACAATTTCGAGAACTACTCTCTTATCATCCTTTTGCGCTGCCGCATTTACTATAGTTCTTATTGACTTTATATTTCTACCTTGTCTTCCAATTACTTTACCTATATCGCTAGAATCAACCCTTACTTCAAATATCGATGACTTTTCACCAATAATTTCATTTATCTCTACTTTGTCTGGATTGTCTACAATTCCTTTTATAATTAATTCAATAAGTTCTTTCAAAATAGTCTCCTTAGGTCTTATCTATTTTTTTAATATTCCTTCTTTTTTAAATAGATTTTTTACTGTTGCTGAAAGTTGAGCACCCTTTTCGATCCATTTTAAACTTGCTTCCTGGTCAATCTTAAGAACATAAGGATCAGAAAGTGGTTGATAATATCCTAATTGTTCTATAAATTTAGCGTTACAAGCTTTCCTCGAATCAATTACCACTACTTTGTAAAAGGGTTTCTTCTTGCCACCTTCTCTTCTAAGTTTAATTTTTACTGACATTAATTTTGCCTCCATTCTGTTATTTACATTTTTATTTTTCGATTTTTTAATATTAAACTAAAATATAGTTTATATAAGTGAAAGATCTGATTTCTTGTTACAAGTATATAGCTAAAAGCTTAAAGCGAAAAGTTAAAAACCATAATTCAAAATTCAAAACCTTTTTTCGTATATTGTATATCGTATTGCGTATTTCGTTCGTATTTAAATGATAAAAAGAGAGAAAAACTGTAATCCGAAATATACAAATCATTACTTATTGAAGCACACATATTACTTATCACTATTTCTTTCTATCTTCTGGATTCTGAATTTCTATTTTCTTCACTATATGCGATATACTATATACGATATACGAATATAGTTTTGCGCTTTTCGTTTTTCGCTATACATTATACTCTATATTAATTAAAAGAAAAGTTTTTTAGTTTTGCTCCCTTTTTAAACATTTCTTTTATCTGATAAAATTGTTTTAACAATCTATTTATCTCAGAAAGCTGTGTTCCACTCCCCCTGGATATTCTTTTCCTTCTGCTTCCGTTAATCATAGAAGGATCTTCTCTTTCTTCAACAGTCATAGAACTTATAATAGCTTCAATTTTCTTTAGTTCACCCTCTCTATCTCCTAATTTTGTAACATCTATTCTATTTTTTAAATTGTTAAATCCCGGAACCATATCCATAATCTGATCTACCGAACCAATATCTTTCATTTTTTTTAGCTGTAAATAAAAATCATTTAAATCAAAATTATGGTCCCTCATCTTTTTATCTAATTTTATTAATTCATCCTTATTATAAGAAGTTTCAACTTTTTCTATTAGTGTCAATACATCGCCCATGCCCAATATCCGAGAGGCCATTCTTTCTGGATGAAAAGGTTCAATATTATCGACCTTTTCACCTATTCCTACAAACTTAATAGGTATTCCCAAAACCTTTTTTAAGGATAGGGCTACTCCCCCCCCGAGTGTCACCATCCAATTTGGTCAGAATAATTCCGCTTACTTTGACCTTATCACAAAACACTTTAGCTGAATTTACCGCATCCTGTCCGGCCATAGCGTCTACTATCAATAATTTTTCTTGAAGAGGAATATTTTTATCAATCTCCCGTAACTCATCCATTAATTTATCATCTATATGCAATCTTCCGGCAGTATCAATAATTAACACATCGTAATTTTTTTTAGATGAGTAACTTATGGCAGCTTTAATAATATTTACTGCACTTTCGTTTTTACCTATGGAAAAAACCGGTAAATCAGATTTTTCACCTAATACCTGCAGTTGTTCAATGGCTGCCGGTCGATATATATCTGTTGCTATCAAGAGCGGCAAATGCCCTTTTTTTCTACAGTAATTAGCTAACTTTACGGCTGTGGTAGTTTTACCGGTTCCCTGCAATCCTACTAACATTATAATAGTGGGAGGAGCGGGACTTATACTAAGGTCATTTTGTTTGGACCCTAATATTTCAGTGATCTCCCCATTTACAATTTTTATAATTTGTTGAGCAGGTGTTAGACTTTCAGATATCTTTTCCTGTTGCATTTTTTCATGTAAACTATTTATGAATTCCTTTACAACTTTATAATTTACATCTGCTTCTAAAAGGGCTATACGAATTTCATGAAGACAATTTTTTATATCATTTTCATTTAATTTTCCCTTGTTTTTTATCTTTTTAAATATTGTCTGAAATTTATCAGTAAGGTTGTCAAACATAAAAAAATAACCCCTCTTAACTTCAGTTTATCTGCTAATTTTCAATTCCGTAAAAATACCTTTATAAGTATATAGAAAATTATCATTAGTGTCAATCAAGAAGAGCTTCAACAAATTTATCAGCTTTAAAATCATATAAATTATTTAAATTTTCTCCACAGCTAATTAATTTAATAGGAATATCTAACTCTTTTTTTATGGCAATTACTATTCCCCCCTTGGATGTTCCATCCATTTTAGTAAGGGCAATTCCGGTAATTCCTAAAAAGTTGTTAAAAGATTTTGCTTGAGCTATAGCATTTTGACCCATTGTAGCATCGATAGTTTGCAATATTTCTAATGAGCAATTATTAGCCTCTTTTTGGATTACCCTTTTTATCTTTTCCAATTCATTCATTAAATTTGTCTTGATATGAAGTCTTCCGGCAGTATCGATAATAACTATATTCTTTTTCCGGGCTCGGGCTGCGCTGATCCCATCATATACGACCGACGCCGGGTCAGCACCTTCTTTGGTATTTATCATCTCTGCTCCTACCTTATCCGCCAAAATCTTGAGTTGCTGTATCGCTGCTGCTCTAAAGGTATCGGCAGGAACCATTATTATATCTTTATTTATATTTTTTAAGCGATAAGCAATTTTACCCGCTACCGAAGTTTTTCCTGAGCCATTTACCCCTACCAGCATTATTATATTTAATTTATCTTTATTAATCTTTATATCAGATGAAGTTGAATTTAAAATATCTATCAGGATAGACTTTAATTTTTCTTTGAAAAATGTAAAGTTATTTTCCCTATATTCTCTAAAATTAATCTGCTGAAATTCATCCACGATTTCTGCAGTAGCTGAAGTTCCCAAGTCAGATAATATTAATAACTCTTCTAATTTTTCCAAAAAATCTGATTTATCTTTAGAATTACTAAATAAATATCCTAATTTATTAGCAAATTCTATCCGCGTTTTATAGAGACCTTCTTTAAATTGGAAAAATATATTTCTTATATTCATGGTTTTTTTATCCGCCTTAACTTATTTTTCCAATTTTACCGAAACTATTTTTGAGATACCTGATTCTTCCATGGTTATGCCATATAATGTGTCTGCTGCTTCCATCATTGTTTTTTGATGGGTAATAAGAACCAATTGCGACTGATTTAAATCTTCCCCTTTTAATATATGGGTAAGTCTTTCAGCGTTTACTTCATCTAAAGAAGTATCTATTTCATCAAAAAAGCAAAATGGACTGGGATTTGCTTTCCATAAGGCCAGTAAAAGTGCTATAGCAGTTAGGGCTTTTTCACCGGTGGATAACAATTCAATATTTTGCGTTTTCTTTCCCGGAGGACGGGCAATTATATCTATTCCGGAGTTTAATATATCTTTTTCAGATTCAAGAATTAATCTTCCTTCCCCGCCGGAAAATATTTTTTTAAATATATCACTAAAGTATGTTTTTACCTGATCAAAGGTTTTTTTAAACCTTTCCGTGGCAATTTGGTCAATTTCTAAAATCGTTATTTCCAGATATTTTTTTGCCTTACATATATCTTCGTATTTTTCGTATAGAGAATTATAGCGCTGTAACTGATCGTTGTATCTATTTCCGGCTTCAAAGTTTATTAACCCCATCTTTAGAATATTATCTCTTAAAATATCTATCCTTTGGCTAGCTTCTTTCTGTGAACCGGATACACTTTTGTATAATTCTAATTTTTCCAGTGATAAATTATAATTTTTATTAACTTCTTCCTCTACATTAACATATTTTTCCTGATACTGAACCTCTAATATTTCTTCTCTATGTTGTTTGTCTTTGATTGATTCATGCGATTTTTGTAGGTTTATCTTATCCTGTTGTAGATTTTCTAATAGATTAGATTTTTTTTGCAGAATTTCTTTTATCTCTTCTGCTTTCTTGAAAACAGAAGGATTCTCTTTGTCCAACCTGTCTATTTGAATTTTATGCTCTTTTATTTTTTTTAATATATCAACAAGTTTTTCATTATATTCTTTTATAATACTTCTTTTTTCGTCTAAATCGATGGAATGCTCATCCTTGTATTGAGAAACATTTTCAACTTTTTCTTTTATGTTTATCAGTTTTTCTTTATTTATTAGAATAATATTTTTTAGGTCATTTATGTCTCTGGAAAGATTGTTTATGCGGTTGTTTCCTCTTGTAACAATTTGATTAATTGTATTATTAGAACGACTAATATTTTTGCTATATTCAGAAAGAGTGTGGTAATTTTTTTCTAAGAGACGTAATTTCCCGGAAATATTTTTTCTCTCCTCCAAAATACTATTTTCTTCAATCAAAAGATCTTTTAAGTTATCTTTTAGCTCATTAATTGAAACTGTTGCCTTGTTTAAATTATTTATACTATCCGTTAGGTTTTTTTCGTTCGCTTGCAATAATTTTCTTATATCCTGGTTTTCTTTCCATAGTGAATTATAAATATCATTATTTTTTTCTATAATATTATCATTTCCTTCAATTTTAATTTTTAAAGTTTTTATTTCTTTATCTAATTTTTCAATCTCTTTTTCTACATAATAAAAACTCTCTTGATAATTCTCTGAATTTTTTGAGTTTGAATAAATATCCACGGAACCGTCAATATTTATTACCATACCATCTAGTGAAATAATTTTATATTTACCCAAATACTCATTAGAAATATCAAGGGCAGTTTTTATATCTTCAACTATTAATACATTTCCCAACAAAACTTTAAATAAATTCTGATATTTTTGGGAGTAATTTATCAGTTCGCAGGCAAAACCACAAATATTTTTGTTTTTAATTTTAACCTGGTTATCAGGAAGTGTTTTTATATTTTTTATTAAATCCAGAGGGATTATCTTTAATTTTTCTAATTCGTTTTTCGATAAGGAATTAATTGTATTTAAAGCATATGAAATATCGCTTACTACAATTGAGTTTAAACTTTCTTTTAAAGTAATTTTTATTATTTTCTCATATTTTGAAGGAATATTATCGATGAGTTTTATGATTTTTTCACAAAAGTCATTTGGATATTTTTGGCAGTATTTGGAGTAAAATATCTCTGTCTTTTGTCCGTTTTTGTTCCCATTAGTATTAATTGATCTCTTTAAAATATTTTTCCTTTCTTCTTTTAAGCTAATTACATTTCTATCTTTTTCCACTTCTTTCTGTAATTTTCTTAAGATAACTTCAATCTTTTTTATTTTTTCTTCATTTGATTTAAGATGCGCCTCATCTTCGTTTTTTCTGTTTTCTCTTACGATTTTTTGATAATCAATCTCTTTTGCCAGCATATTTTCTAACTGATTTTCAAGTAAAGTTCTTTTTTTTCTAATTTTTTCTAAATTTATATCGATTATATTCAAGGTAATACTATATCTTATTTTTGATTCCTTTAAAAACAGTTCTTTTTTCGAAACTGTTTTTAATAACTCCCTTGAATTTATTCCCATAATATTAAGCGAATCGATAAATTTTGAAATATTAATAATTTCTTTATTTAAATAGATAAGTTTTTTATTATAACTATCTAATTTTTTGTTTATTTCTAGAATATTCAAAATTACTGCTTTTTTATTTTGTTCGACAGTAACTATTTTTTGGTTAATATTTTCAGCTTCTTTATTTAAATCGAACAGAATATCAGGTCATTACGGGGAAAGCAACTAACAGATATTATTTTTTCAGGGAATCACAAAGTAAAACCGTTAAATATAGCGGAAGTTTCGTTAACTATCAATAATTCTGAGAAAGTTCTTCCAGTAGATTGGGAAGAAATAAATATTAAAAGAAGAATTTATCGTTCCGGAGAGACCGAAAATTTCATTAATGGAATCTCTTGCAGATTGAAAGATATTCAAGAACTATTTATGAATACAGGATTGAGTAAAAATACTTATTCAATCGTTGCTCAGGGAGAAGTTGATCTTATTTTAAGTGTAAAGCCATCTGAACGACGTTATTTATTTGAAGAGGCTGCCTCTATTTCTAAATATAGATATGAAAAGAAAAAAACTTTAAATAAAATTGAGGAAACTAATTATAATTTAGAGAAGATTGAAAACATAATTTCTGAAATAAAAAATCAATTACTAATTTTAGAAGAAGAAGCAAAGCATTTAAATAGTTATAAAATATGTCAAGAAGAGATTAAAAATTTAGAATTATTTTTAATCTATCAAAAATATAATTTATGCAGAACAAATTTATCTAAAATAAAAAGAGATATCCAGTTCAGCATTCCTGGTTCTGGCCAATCTGTTCTTTTCGGGATCATATTTGATTCCCAGGATATCCAGTCCTTCTAATACCTTACCACGAATAATATCACTCAGCTCCCCTACCCCGGCAGTAAAGACCAGGGCATCTACTCTTCCTAGGGCGGCGGTATAGGCACCAATATATTTTTTCAGCCGGTAGGCCTCCATCTCCAAGGCTAATTGGGCTCTTTTGTCTCCTTGGGAGGCAGCTTTAATTACATCTCTCCTATCTACATACTTTCCGGTTATGCCCAATATTCCGCTTTTTTTGTTTAGTATCGCATCCATCTCTTGGGGAGAATAACCTTCTTTTTGCATGACATAGAAGTCCAGAGCGGCGTCATGATCTCCGGCTCTGGTGCCCATAATGGCTCCTTCTAAAGGGGTAAAGCCCATGCTGGTATCATAAGATAGACCATCTTTTACTGCATTCACACTTACTCCATTTCCGATATGGCAGCTGATTAGATTGCATTTGAAGGGGTCTTTATTCAGGAGAACCGCTGCCCTTTTGGCTACATATAATAATGAAGTGCCGTGAAAACCATACCTTCTTATCCCGTATTTTTCATACCACTGGTAGGGCACAGCATAATTATAGATATAGTCAGGCATAGTCTGATGCCAGGCAGTATCCATAATGGCCATATGGGGAATATCAGGTAATAGTTCCATGGCTGCTTCGATACCCATAATATTAGGGGGATTATGTAATGGAGCGAGACCAGCAAGTTCTTTAAAGGTTTTTAGGACCTCCTGGTTGATGATTACCGATTTGGAAAATTTTTCACCACCATGGACTACCCTATGGCCGATAGCGGCAATATCGGATAAATCCTTTATGGCACCATGTTCAGGATGAATAAGACTATCTACAATTAATTTAATAGCTTCCTTATGGGTGGGGCAATCGTGCTCTATGGTAATTTTCTCTTTATGATTGACCTCGTGGACACAGAAAGAATCTCCTATGGTGACCCGCTCTACTATTCCTTTGGCAATAATTTCCTGTTTTTCCCAGTTGTAAAGTTGATATTTTACTGAGGAGCTACCACAGTTGCAAGATAATATAATCATAGTTTTCCCCTTTCTAATTTTCTTCTTTTATTTAAACTTGCTAATTTATTTACTTATTTTTATTGTAATAATTTAG
>ASPC01000026.1 GCA_000405345.1 Atribacteria bacterium SCGC AAA255-N14 | reverse complement strand
TACGAGATACGATTTTATGTTTGTTTTTATATAGGAAATATGCTAAAATTATTTTACGATAAGAGTTATAAAATAAGTTTATTATAAGAAATTTTTGAAAAAAGGAGAAATTTTTCTTGGCTAAAATACCTAATTTTAATAAAAAAGACTTAAAAGGAAATAAAAATTATAGAAACATCGGTCTATACTTACTGATGTTAATTATTACAGTTTCAATTATAAGTTCATTTTTTGAGCCCAAATCTGCTACTCAACAGGAACTTACCTATTCTGAATTTTTAAAAGAAGTTGAAATAAATAATGTATCTAAAGTAACCATTGTTGATAATTCAATTACTGGTATACTTATGAATGGCACAGAATTCTTTACTTATTCACCTGATGACCCGGAGATGATAAATACCCTTCGAAGTAAAAACGTGATAATAGAAGCTAAACCTCCAGTAAAGGTATCCTGGTGGATGCAGTTACTTTCATCTTTATTGCCCATGCTTTTAATCATTGGAATTTGGTTATTTATGATACAACAGATGCAAGGCGGAGGGAATAAAGTTATGTCCTTTGGAAAAAGCAAGGCCAAGCTTTTAGGGAAAGAGACCCCCAAAGTAACCTTTAAAGATGTAGCTGGAATTGATGAAGCAGCAGAGGAAGTTCAAGAAGTAATTGACTTTTTAAAAAATCCTGCTAAATTTATGAAATTGGGTGCAAAAATACCCAGAGGGATTTTACTTTATGGACCACCAGGGGTAGGTAAAACCTTACTGGCTCGAGCTATCGCTGGTGAGGCAGGGGTTTCGTTCTTTAGTATTAGCGGCTCTGATTTTGTGGAGATGTTTGTAGGAGTTGGTGCTTCTCGAGTAAGAGATTTATTTAAACAAGCAAAGGCTAATGCCCCTTGTATTATTTTTATGGATGAAATCGATGCGGTAGGAAGACATCGGGGAGCCGGTTTAGGCGGAGGGCATGATGAGAGAGAGCAGACCTTAAACCAACTATTGGTAGAAATGGATGGTTTTGATCAAAATATAGGTGTAATAATGGTCGCTGCCACTAACCGTCCGGATATCTTAGATCCTGCACTACTGCGGCCGGGAAGATTTGATAGGCGGATTGTCATAGATAGGCCTGATATAGTAGGACGTGAAGGAATTTTAAAAATCCATGCCCGAGGTAAACCCTTAGCTAAAGATGTGGATATTAAGGTTTTAGCCAGAAGGACTCCCGGTTTTGTGGGTTCTGATTTAGCCAATATGGTAAATGAAGCTGCCCTATTAGCCTCCAGAGAGGGTAAGAATGAAATCGGAATGGAAGAATTCGAAGCTGCTATAGATCGGGTTATTGCCGGACCAGAAAGAAAGAGTAGGCTAATTAGCGATAAAGAGAAAGAGATAATTGCTTATCATGAGTCGGGACATGCTATTGTGGCTAAAATGTTACCTAATTGTGATCCAGTGCATAAAGTTTCCATTATCCCCCGAGGAAATGCTATTTTAGGTTATACCTTACAGCTTCCTACCCAGGATAGATACCTAATTAGTAAATTAGAATTAATGGATAAATTAGCAGTTTTATTGGGGGGTAGAGTAGCTGAAGATTTAATATTTAAAGATGTAACTACGGGAGCGCAGAATGACCTGGAAAGAGCTACTAAGATTGCCCGTCAGATGATAACTGAATATGGAATGAGTGAGGCTTTAGGACCTGTTACTTTAGGAAGAAAAGAACATGAAATATTTTTAGGCAGAGATATTTCCGAACAACGTGATTATAGTGAAGAGATTGCCAATAAAATAGACAAAGAAGTTAGAGAAATTGTTGAAAGTGCTTATTCTAAAGCCAAAGATATTTTAACTAAAAATAAAAGCAAATTGAAAAAGATTGCTCGTAATCTAATTAAAAGAGAAACTTTAGAAGGAAAAGAATTGGATGATTTATTAAATGGTGTAAAGTTAGCTAATCTAACCAAGTTTAAAGCAAACTTTTTATTAGTATAAATACAGTAATATGTAATATGTAATATGTAATAAGATGAAATTTCCGAAATTATGAAAACAGATACTTATTGCATGTTAAATATTACATCACTTGCCAGAGAACCAGTCAACTTGTATAACCGGATAATTGGCTAACTAAATACTAACGACTATTCACTAACGACTAAGTTAGGAGGTGAATTGAAATGAAAGAGAAAGATGTAAACCCTACCAAAGAAAGAGAAAGCCAGGAAGATGTAGGGAAGAAAAAGAAGGAAGAATGGCTTAAAAAAGAGAAGATAAAGATGGTTGAACAAAGGAAAGAGTATATGAGTTATCTTAAAGGGGTAATGCACAAGAAGGGTTTTAACCCAAAATTAAAGAAGGATAAGTTTTTAGGCGGAGTAAGGGGAAGAGGATAAAAAATTTAAAAATATTCTAAAAAAAGAAGGATTTTTATTCCGAGATATAGTATATATAAAAATACAGAATGTTGATTTGCCTTTTCGAGAGTGCTTTGAGTGTAAAGGACTTTTAATTTAAGTATAATTTTAATTTGTATATTTGATTGATAAGAACAAAAAAAACGAAAAGGCAAATTAAATTAAAAGAGGAGGTGTAAAAAAGAAATATAAATATTTTGAAGATTTAGTTTTTAAATAAATAATCAAAAAATTAAAGGAGGAATTAATTTTATGAAACGTAATTTATTAGTAATAGGACTATTATTAGTTCTAATGATGCTATTTGCTTCATTTGGTTTTGCAGAAATCAAAAATCCTGATACCGTTGTCTATGCAACAGCAGGTGGCCCAGAGTCGATGGATCCTGTTTGGGCTTATGATACTGCAAGTGGGGAGGTTATCTACCAAATTTACGATAATTTAATAAATTATAAAGGAGAAAGTGTAACGGAATTTGTCCCCATGATATCTACCGAGGTTCCCTCTGTGGAGAATGGTCTTCTTAGTGAAGATGGCTTGACCTATACTTTTCCCATAAGAGAAGGAGTTAAATTCCATAATGGTGATATTCTTACTCCCGAAGATGTAGCCTATAGTTTTAAAAGAGGTTTAATATTCGATAGAGCTGGTGGACCAATGTGGATGCTCCTTGAACCACTATGTGGTGTAACCGGGATAGAAACACTTGCTATTAAGCTTACTGGGGTGGAAAAATATGGTGACTTATTTGTAAATGAAGATCCGAAGGCAGGAGAACTCAAATCAGAATATAAAGAGGCTATGATTAAGGTCTATACAGATTATGTTGATAAGGCAGTAGAAGTAGATGGAAATAAGGTTATATTGCATTTATTTCAACCTTATGCCCCTTTATTAAATATTATTTCTCATTCAGGTTCTTGGGCTTCGATAATCGATAAAAAATGGGCTATAGAACAAGGTACCTGGGATGGAAAGGCAGACACCTGGTGGAAATACCATGATCCTGATTGCGAAAAAGATCCGCTCTTTAAAGTTGCCAATGGTACAGGCCCTTTTACCTTAAAGAAATGGGTACCAGAAGAGGTAATTATGCTGGAAAGATTTGAGGACTATTGGCGAGGACCAGCCAAGATTAAAAATGTACAGTTTAAATACATAAACGAATGGACGACTAGAAAATTAATGCTTCAGAAGGGAGATGCAGATATAATTTATGTACCTCAGCCATATATGGGCGAAGTTAGAAAAATGGAAGGGCTCCACATTATTGAAGGCCTTCCTACATTAGCAAATACTTGTGTGATGATGCCCTGGGAAATAAATGCAGAAGGTAATCCACTTATAGGTAGTGGAAAACTTGATGGTGAAGGGATACCTGCTGATTTCTTTAATGATATCCATGTTAGAAAAGCATTTTCTCACTTATTCCCTTATGAAGTTTTTATAACAAAAGTGCTGCAAGGCCAAGCTATAAGAAACCCCGGTCCTCTAATTAAGGGTTTATTAGGATATTCAGATGATCCTTCTTTGTTCTACGAATTTAGCCTATTAAAAGCTAAAGAAGAATTCAAACAAGCCTGGGATGGACAGGTCTGGGAAAAGGGTTTCAAGTTTTCCATGTACTACAATGAAGGTAATGATGTGCGTAAAGCGTTTGCTGATATGTTTTCTACTTATGCCAATATGATTAATCCCAAATTTAAGATAGAGGTTGTGGGTCAACAGTGGTCAGCGTATTTAAAAACTTTCTTGGCTAGTAAACTACCGATGTTTGGTATTGGTTGGTTAGCAGATTATCCAGATCCACATAATTTTGTTCCCACTTACATGGCAACCTATGGGACTTATGCAGGTTACTTTGGTGACCCCTATATTGAATTTGCCAAAGAGAATGTAGACCCATTATGTGATAAGGCAATTAAATCTACAGATCCAGAAGAAAGAGCAGCGATATATAATCAGTTGGTAAAATTAGCTCATGACCAAGCTGTATTATTGTTTCTCTTTCAGCCAATAGGACATCATGTAGAAAGAGATTGGATTAAAGGGTGGTATTATAACCCAATAACCTCTGGATTACCAAATGGTGCAGACTTCTACAGCTTATCTAAGGGTGAATAAGAAAGATAATTGGTGATAATTATCTGAGTATGTAACACTAAATTTGGAGTGGAGGATAACTCCTTCACTCCAAATTATTTTAAGGAGATATAAAGAATGCTATCATATATTATCAGAAGATTATTATTATTGCCTATAATTTTGTTCGGGGTTACTTTTCTTCTCTTTTGCGTATTTTCTCTTTTAAGTCCTACAGCAAGGCTGGCAACTTATATTACTGATGCTAGTACTCTTAGGAATCCTGAAATGGTTCAAAGATTAATAACAAAACATCATTTGAATGATCCCTTTCCTTTGGGTTATATACATTGGATTAAAAAAATATTAAAAGGAGATATGGGATGGTCTCAAGCAGCCAATCAACCGGTATGGGAGGCAATTAAACAAAGATTTCCGGCCACTTTAGAATTGGTATTATATTCTATTATCCCTGTCATATTGGTAGGAATATGGTTAGGAGTAATTTCAGCGGTTCATCATAATGATATGTTAGACCAAACTATCAGAGTGACTGCCATAATAGGATGGTCTTTACCTACCTTTATTTTTGGTCTATTCGTTTTATTTATATTTTATGGGATATTAGGGTGGTTGCCCCCTGGTAGATTAAGTTTTTGGTCTCAGGATATAGTCTATACCGGAACCAATTTTCGAAGTTATACTCACTTAGTGACTATTGATGCCTTATTAAATGGTAATATCCCAATATTTCTTGATGCATTAAGACATCTTATTGCTCCAATAATAACTCTTTCTTATATTTCCTGGGCTTTTTTGCTTAGAATAACCCGTTCCAGTATGTTAGATACCTTACGGAAGGATTACGTTAGGACAGCTCGTTCGAAAGGAGTAGATGAACATACGGTGATTCATCTACACGCCCAAAAAAATGCAATGATACCAGTTGTAACCATTGCAGGAATGCAAATTATAGGAATGTTAGGGGGGGTAGTGATAACAGAAACAGTATTTACTTATCCGGGTGTAGGTTACTGGGCTGCTTCTGCTGCTCAACAATTAGATTATAGTTCAGTTATAGGTTTTGCGGTATTGTTTGCTACCTTTATGATAGTCGGTAATTTAATAGTTGATGTGTCTTATGCTTTAATAGATCCACGGGTAAGATTGGAGTGAGAAGGGGAAAATGAATAGAACGATTAGAAAATTATTTAGTAATACCTCTTCTTTAGTGGGAATTGTACTTTTGTTTATTTTTATCATTATAGCTGTATTTGCTCCAGTGATTGCTCCTCCTTTATCCGATGATCCTTATCAAATACCCAGAATGTCTTGGGATATACCCCCACAGCCACCTGGTTTTCTTATGTCGGATAATATACGTGATATATATGTTGTTATGGGAACAGAAATAAAATGGGATAAGGCAATTTGTGGTACAGCAGAAGGAGGATATGATATTTTTTATGGATTAATATGGGGAACAAGAACTGCATTTAGAATTGGTTTAATCACGGTTGCGTTTGCAGCGCTTATCGGTGTTTTTATTGGTTCTATTTCTGCCTATTTTGGAGGATGGATAGATGAAATTTTAATGAGAATTACTGATATATTCTTATCTTTCCCTTTTTTGGTTGCTGCTATGGTGCTTACTACTATCTTGGGCAGAGGTCTGGATAAAGTCATGATAGCATTAATAACCTTTGGTTGGATGGGATATGCAAGACTGATAAGAGGAAGTATTTTATTAGCAAAAGAAGAAATTTATGTAATGGCTGCTAAGGCTTTAGGGGTTAAGGATGTTAAAATAATCTGGAAACATTTATTACCCAATACTATATTTCCGGTTATGGTTCAGGCTACTATGAATATTGGCTCTATGGTAATAACTGCTGCTGCTTTAAGTTTTTTAGGAGTTGGTGCCCCGGTAGGATATGCTGATTGGGGACAGATGGTAAGTTTTGCGAGGAATTGGATTATAGGTAGCCCTGGTCATGCTGGACAGTATTGGTATACCGTATTTTATCCGGGAATATTTATCGTTCTCTTTGTCCTTGCTTGGAATCTTGTTGGTGATACTCTAAGAGATATACTTGATCCACGTTTGAGAGGTGAATTATAATGATTAACGATAGAAAATTGTTATTAGCAGTTAAAGATCTAAAGACCTATTTTTTTACTGAAGATGGAGTAGTAAAAGCAGTTGATGGAGTGGATTTTGAAGTTTATCAGGGGGAAACTTTAGGTATAGTGGGAGAATCTGGTTGTGGCAAGAGTGTTACTGCCTTTTCCATATTGAGATTACTTGATTATCCGGGAAAAACAGTTGGCGGGGAAGTAATTTTTAAAGGAGAAAACTTATTAAAAAAAACCGAAGATGAGATGAGAGGGATAAGAGGAAAAGAAATTGCCATAATATTTCAAGAACCTATGACGGCTCTAAATCCTGTATTAACAATAGGATTTCAGATAGCAGAAGCCTTGATGATGCATTTCGAGATTAGCAAAAAAGAAGCGCTAAAAAAATCAGTAGAACTACTAAAAAAAGTAGGGATACCTATACCAGAACAGAGGGTAAATGAATATCCTCATCAGTTAAGTGGTGGAATGAGACAAAGAGCGATGATAGCTATGGCAATGTCTTGTGATCCTATATTGCTTATTGCTGATGAACCTACTACAGCTTTAGATGTTACCATTCAAGCACAAATATTGGATTTAATGATGGCTCTTTTACGAGAGTTCGACGGCTCTCTAATAATGATTACCCATGATCTGGGCGTCATTGCTGAGATTGCTGATAGGATAGCTATTATGTATGCAGGTAAAGTTGTTGAATATGCAGATAAAAAAACAATATTTCATCATCCGCTACATCCTTATACTCTTGGCTTGCTAACTTCTATTCCTCGGCTTGATGTGGAAATGAAAAGGTTAAATGTTATACCCGGTATAGTTCCTAATCCCTTGCATTTTCCTTCAGGATGTAAATTTAATCCGAGGTGCCAATTTGCGACCGATAGATGTAAAAAGGAAGAGCCGTCTTTAATTAAAATTGAAGAAGGACATCTGGTAAGGTGTTGGAATGTTGATAAGGTTGTAAAAGAAGTAAAAAAAGGTTTTTTAGTGGGAGTGTGAGTAAAAGTGGCTAATTCACTGTTACAAGTCAAAAATTTAGTTAAATTTTTCCCCATAAAAAAAGGAGTTTTTAGAAAAACTGTTGGTTGGATACAAGCTGTAGATGATGTATCTTTTGAGATATACGAAGGAGAAACCTTAGGACTGGTAGGCGAATCTGGTTGTGGTAAGACCACCACAGCCCTTTCTATCTTAAGATTAGAAAAGCCCACTAAAGGACAAGTGGTATTTGAAGGCAGAGATATAACTAAAATGAAAAAAAGCGATATGAGGAAAGAGAGAAAGAATATGCAGATAATCTTTCAGGATCCTTATAGTTCGCTCGATCCAAGAATGAAGATAAAGAATATTATAGCTGAAGGCATGTTAACTCATAATATTCTAAAAAATACCCAGGAAAGGTATAAAAAAGTTGGAGAACTTTTAGAAAGAGTAGGTATTCCAGCTGGATATATGGATAGATTTCCTCATGAATTTAGTGGTGGACAAAGACAAAGAATTGGCATAGCCAGAGCTTTGGCTTTGGAGCCAAAAATAATAATGTGTGATGAACCAGTTTCTGCTCTGGATGTTTCTATACGTTCTCAAATAATAAACCTTCTTAAAGATTTGCAAGAGGAATACAGTTTGACTTATCTTTTTATCGCTCATGATCTGAGTGTAATAAAGTATATAAGTGATAGAGTAGTGGTTATGTATTTAGGAAAAATAGTAGAGATAGCTGATAAAAAGGAATTTTTTAATGATACTTTACACCCTTATGCCCAAGCGTTGATATCCGCTGTTCCTGTTCCTAATCCAGATTACAAGAAGGAACGAATTATCTTACAGGGAGATGTCCCTAGTCCAGCAAATCCACCAAAAGGATGCAGATTCCATCCCAGGTGTTCTAAGATAATGAAGATATGTTCCGAAATTGAACCTAAATTAATAGAGATAAAGGAAGGTCATTTTGTTGCATGCCATCTATACGATAAAACATTAAAGTGAAAGAAAATTTTACTTTTATGATGATTACAAGAGTCATTAATAATATTTTATAATTTGAATTGCCCTTGAAAACCCATCTTCAAAAAAGGTGGGTTATTTATTAATATTTATCGCTAAAAGTTTTAATACAATATTTATTTTAGATTAATTGTATTAGTTGAATTTATGTTTGAATTTATTGACAAGCATGTTAATATTGTTTAGTATATTTATTGTAGTTAATCTTAAAGGATTATTCCATTGAATAAACTTGTGCGCCCGTAGCTCAATGGATAGAGCAGGGGCTTCCTAAGCCCTTGGTTGGAAGTTCGACTCTTCTCGGGCGTACCATACTTAAAATTGTTTATCTAAAATAATTAAATTGTATAAGAATTTCCTTAAAAGAAATATTTTGGATGGAAAAGGTTTTAAGTTTTAAATTATGGTTTTTAGCTTTTAGCTTTAAGTTTTTAGTTTATTGATTTAGCCTATACGCTAAACGCTGTACGCTCCAAGCTATACCAATGCTATCGACTAATTTATTAGAGGATTTTTAAATGAAAATTGATTTAGCTGATCAAATTGAAAACATCTTGTTGGCTTCTATTGAAAAAAATATCAAGCAAGGTAATTTTAAGATTAAGGATATCCCTAAGATAATATTACTAATCCCTAAAGATAAATCACACGGTGACTTATCCACTAATATCGCCATGCAATTAGCTCGAGAATTAAGGGCAAAACCCCTGGACATTGCAAATTTTATTGTAAACAATTTAGATATTCAGGGGACAATTGTAGATAAAGTCAAAATTGCCGGCCCAGGTTTTATCAATTTTTGCTTGAGTGAAAATTGGCTATATAAGGTTATAGATGAAATTAGAGAACAGAGAGAGAATTACGGTAAAGTAAATTTAGGTAAAGGGAAGAGGGTTCAAGTAGAATTTGTTAGCGTTAATCCTACCGGCCCCCTGCATGTGGGCCATGGGAAATGTGCAGCAGTAGGAGATGCATTAAGCAGTATATTAAAAGCAGCAGGATACGAAGTAGAAAAAGAATATTATATAAATGACCAGGGGAGACAGATTGATCTTTTAGGTGAATCGGTTAAAGTAAGATATAGTAACCTTTTGGGAGAAAAGAAAGAATTTCCCGCTGATGGCTATAAAGGCGAATATATTGTCGATATAGCCAAAGAAGTTATAGGTAAATTTCAAGATAAGTATAAAGGAAGAGATGATAAAGAAAGTCGAGAATTTTTTAGGGAGTTTACTTTAAAAAAGATTTTATCTGGAATTAAAAAAGATTTAAAAGATTTTGGAGTAGAATTTGATGTTTGGTTTAGTGAAAGATCGCTTTATAAGCAGAATATACTTCAAGAAGTAATAGAATTACTCAAGCAGAAAGGTTTTCTTTATGAAAAAGAAGGTGCACTCTGGTTAAAGTCCACTGAATTCGGTGACGAAAAAGACAGAGTAGTAATTCGGGAAAATAATATTCCCACTTATTTTGCTTCTGATATTGTTTATCATCAAAATAAATATCAACGGGGATTTGCCAAAGTAATAGATATTTGGGGTGCTGACCACCATGGTTATATTAAAAGGATGAAAGCAGCAGCACAAGCTTTAGGTTATCCTGAAGGTTTTTTGGATGTACTAATCGTGCAATTCGTAACCTTAATAAAAAATGGCAAAGAAGTGGGAATGTCTACTCGAGGAGGAGAATTTATTACCCTAAGAGATTTAATACGAGAAGTAGGCAAAGACGTGGCTCGTTATTTCTTTTTAATGAGGAGTTATGATAGTCATACGGAGTTTGACTTAGATGTGGCTAAATCTCAATCTATGGAAAATCCCGTATATTATATTCAGTATGCTTATGCGAGGATATGTAGTATAATAAAAAAAGCTGAGGGAGATGGAATAAAAATTGATAAAGACAAAGAAGTTAACCTTTGCTTATTGGATAAACAGGAAGAGATAGAATTGATTAAAAAGCTATCTTCCTTAAAAGAAGTGGTTAGGAAGAGTGCTTTAGCCTGGAAACCGCATCTCTTAACAACTTATCTTTATGATTTAGCTTCTTCGTTTCATAAGTATTATACGGTACATCGGGTAATTACTGAAGATATAGAATTGACCAAAGCCCGCTTAATATTAATCGATTGCACCAGGGTAGTGTTAATTAATTCCCTTAAGATTTTAGGGATTTCAACTCCGGAGAGTATGTAGGATAGCGTATAGCGTGTAGCGTTTAGCGGATAGGATATTAGTTACCCGGTTACCCAGTTTACCAGTTAAAATAGAGGTTACAAGTTGCAGGTTGCAGGTTGCAAGTTTACAGAAAACAGAAAACTCGGAACTAAAGTAAGGCTATTTAGTTGGTTTGTTACTCGGTTTCCTGGCTAGTTGATAAAGTAATATCAGACCAATTAACCAAAGTGACCGGCAGACCGGCAGACTGGTAGACTGGATGACCGGGTAACCGGTAAACTACCAACTGGCTAACTAAATAATTCCGACAAAAGACTAAATAGGAGAGGTTAGAAATGAAATTGGATAAAACGAGATTTGTAATAATTACCGGGCTGTCCGGTGCAGGAAAAAGCATAGCGGTCAAGTGCTTTGAAGATTTTGGTTTTTTCTGCGTAGATAATATTCCTTCCCAGCTAATTCTCAAATTTGCTGAAATTTGTTTAAAATCAAAGGGGAAACTGTCAAAGATTGCTTTAGTGGTAGATATAAGAGGAGGGATTTTTTTTAAGGATTTATACAAATCACTCGATTATTTAAAAGAGTTAGGAATTAATCGAGAGATATTATTTTTAGAAGCAAGTGATGAGATGTTGATGCACCGATTTAGCGGAACCAGGAGAAGACATCCTCTAAATATTTCAGATAACATTCTGGAAAACATACAAGCAGAAAGAGAACGGTTAAAAGAATTAAGGTCACAAGCCAACCTAATTATAGATACTTCTGAGTTAACCCCTAAACAATTAAGTAATGAAATTATCAGGAATTTTATAAAAGGAAAAGAACAAGAGATTCAGGTAACTCTAATTTCTTTTGGATATAAATATGGCATTCCCACAGATGTAGACATAGTCTTTGATGTTAGATTTCTTACCAACCCTTTCTATATAGACAAATTAAAAAATTTGCCGGGAACCAATGAGAAGATTGAAAAATATGTAACCGAATTTCCGGCAACCCAACATTTTATGGAAGTTTATTTTAATTTATTGAACTATTTAATCCCTTATTATGTTAAAGAAGGTAAGACATATCTGTCTATTGCTTTCGGATGTACCGGGGGTAGACATAGATCGGTAGTTTTAATAAACAATTTAGCAAATTATTTAGAGGGAAAAAGATATAAGATATTTGTGAAACACAGAGATATGAATAAAGATGAAATAAAGATTAAAAGCGACTTGTGAGATTTTATTAAAAACTCAAAGTGAAAAGAGCAGAGCCATAGAATGTTATTTTCTTACCGAGTAAAAAATGAATTAGCCAGAATAATTCCCAAGGATATATCTAAACAGAAGGATGAATTGCTGGCATTTATAAAATTAAAAGGAAATATAGTTAAATCGGGTGAGAAAAAAAATATAGTTATTATCTTAGAAGACCCCACTACCACAAGGACTGCTTATAATTTGATTAAAAGGGTTTTTAAAATTTATCCCTCAGTTGAAAAAGAAAATTTATCGAATACAAAAAAACATTATAAAGTTAAATTTCCTTTTTTAAAAGAAACCGAGAGAATTTTAAAAGATTTGAATTTAAACTGGGGGGGATAAACCTGTACACGATAAACAGTATATCGGAGAAAAAAGGTCAAATTTAAATAAAAATTTTTCTAAAGATTCATATTTAAGAGGAGCCTTTTTGGTAAATGGATTTGTAAATGATCCGGAAAAGATGTATCACTTGGAAATTTCTACAAAGGATGAAGGGGAAGCAAATTTTTTTCATACTCTCTTTGATTATTATGGTTTGAACTCTCGGATAAGTTTTTGGAAGAAGAAATGGGTAGTATATTTAAAGAGAGGGGATAGCATATTTGAATTTTTAAGATTAATCGGGCTTCAAAATGCTTTATTATATTTTCAGGATATAAGGACCAGAAAAGATGTATTAAATACTGTAAATAGATTAGTTAATTGTGAAACAGCAAATTTAGATAAGATTGTTCTTTCTGCTGCTAAACAGTTACACGATATTGATGTGATAGAAAAAAAAATAGGTTTGCAGCATATTTCACCGAGATTATCATTGGTAGCTGAAGTACGTAAAAATTTGCCTTATGCCAGTTTACAGGAATTAGTTGAGGAAGTAGATTTTAAAATTACTAAATCGGGGATTTATCATCGGTTAAAGAAGATTTCTCAGATTGCGGAAAATTTATAAATCTATTCTTCTTTTCTCTCTAGTTCTCTTTCTTAACTCGATACTATATTTAAAAAATAAGGATTAAATTTGGTATATTAAAAACTTTTTGGTAAAATAAAATAACTATATTAATGAGGAGGAATTAAAATGGCAAACGTAATCTTAAAGAATCTTACTAAAAAATTTAAAGAGGTAACCGCGGTAGATAATGTAAACATAGAAATAAAGGATAAGGAATTTGCAGTCTTGGTCGGTCCATCTGGTTGTGGGAAGACTACGACCTTGCGGGCAATTGCTGGTTTAGAAGAAGCAACTTCCGGAGAAATCTATATCGGCGATAAATTGGTAAATGATGTTCAACCGAAAGACAGAGATATAGCTATGGTCTTCCAGAACTATGCTCTTTATCCCCATATGGATGTTTACAATAATATGGCTTTTGGATTGAAATTAAGAAAGTTTCCAAAAAAAGAGATAGACCAAAGAGTGCAGGAAGCAGCCGAGATTTTAGGGATAGAAAACTTATTAAAGAGAAAACCTAAGCAGCTTTCCGGCGGACAAAGACAGCGAGTGGCAGTAGGAAGAGCCATAGTAAGAAAACCAAAAGTATTTTTATTTGATGAGCCACTTTCCAATTTAGATGCTAAACTAAGAGTGGCAATGAGGGCAGAAATTAGCAAACTTCACCGTAGATTGGAAGCTACTATAATCTACGTAACTCATGATCAAGTAGAAGCAATGACTATGGCTACTAGAATATTTATCATGAATGAGGGGCGTGTACACCAAATAGGTGCACCTTTAGAAGTTTATAGAAAACCAAATAATAAATTTGTGGCTGGTTTTATCGGTTCTCCGGCAATGAATTTTATAGACTCCAAAATTGTAAAGGAAAATGGAGACTATTTTATCAATGCCGAAAGTTTTAAAGTAAAGGCTCCTCAGGCTTTTTATTCCAAAATAGCAGATTATGCTGGGAAGGAAGTGATTTTTGGAGTTAGACCCGAGGATCTTCATGATAAACAATTTTTTTCCCAAATTACACCTTCTGCTTTGAATACGATAAATACCAAAGCAGAAGTGATTGAACCCCTGGGGGCAGAGATCTTTATTTACCTTACTTGTGGGAAGCATTCTATAATAGGGAAAATGGATTCACGTACCCAGATAGAAGTCGACCAAAATATGGAAGTAATATTAGATATGGAAAAGACTCATATTTTTGATCCTAAAACTTTATTAGTTATAGTTTAAATGAAGTTTGATTAAAGGGTCAGTATCTAGGTTGTTCTTTATTCTAATAAAGGATAAATATTTTTTTGTTCCGAAATAATTATATATATGAAATATAGCAATACAGTATATAAAATAATAGCGGAGTTTGCAAGATGAAACCTGAATTATCATTGACACAAAAACAAAAATTAATTCTTACTCCCCAATTATATCAAGCAATTAATATATTACAATTAAATTTAGTTGAACTAAAAGTTTTAATCGATGAAGAATTAGTAGATAATCCCTTATTAGAAGTTAAACAAGAAACAGATTCAATAACAGAAAAAGTAAACCAAGAGGAAAATACTTTAACTCAAACCGAAGAACCTAACGAAAGAAGAGAAGAGAATAACTTTGATGATTGGTTAAGTTATCTCAAAGAAAAAGATTATCGACCTTTGCCTAATAGACCTGTAGCAGAGAAAGAAAATAGATATGAAAATATTATTTATTATAAAGAATCATTACAAGATTATCTGCTAGTTCAATTAGGTACAGCGGTAAGCAGTGATATTGATTATAAAATCGGTGAATATATAATAGGCAATATAGATGATAACGGTTATTTAACCGTTGGCTTAGATGATATTTCTCTTGATTTAAACATAAAAAGAGATAAAACAAAAAAGATATTATCTTTGATTCAAAGTTTTGACCCACCTGGAGTGGGAACAAGAAATCTAAAAGAATGTTTATTAATCCAGATAAAATATCTGGGCATTAGCGATATAAAAATTGAGAAGATAATAAAATACCATTTGCAGGATTTAGCCCGGAAATCATTTAAAAAAATTGCTAAAGATCTGAAAATATCTGTATCGGTAGTTCAATTTTTGGCTGATGTAATTAAAAACTCCCTTGACCCCAAACCTGGCAGAAGAGTGGGAAACTCCAAGGAAATTAAATATATACTTCCCGATTTGGTAATAATGCGGAAAATGGGAGGAGGATACAGAGTAATTTTGAATGATAGCTATTTGCCTCAAATAGAGATAAATCATTACTATAAAAGAATTTTAGAGGCAGGTAATAGTATTCCCCCTTATGGTAAAGGAAAATTAGATAAAAAGGGAAGTGTTTCTGACCATAAAACTAAAGATACTAAAAAATATGTTGAAGGAAAATTAAATTCTGCTAAGTGGTTGATTAAAGGTATAGAGCAGAGAAAAAAAACTATATATCGTATTGCCGAAACTTTAGTAGAATACCAGAAGGATTTTTTAGACAAAGGTATTTTATTTATAAAACCCTTGACTTTAGGGGAGGTAGCAGATAGATTAGATATTCATGAATCTACCGTATCCAGGGCGATTCATAACAAAATTGTGCAAACCCCCCGGGGACTCCTTAAGGTGAAATTTTTATTTTCTAAAGGAGTGGACAAGAAAAGCGGAGAAACTGTTTCTACTGATAAAGTAAAAAAATTAATAAAAGAATATATCGATAATGAGAATTGTTTAAAACCATGGAGCGACCAGAAGTTAGTAGATTTATTGAGCGAAAAAGGCGAGGTAAATATTTCCCGACGAACAGTAGCTAAATACCGGGAGATATTAAAAATACCATCCTCTAATCTGCGTAAAAGGTTTAGTATTTAGTAAACTATTATTTAGTATATAGTGAATAGTGTATAATGAAAAAGGATTCAGTATTCAGAATTCGGAAGCCAAATTTGTATCTCGTATCTTGCTAAGAAATTAGAAGCCAGAAGCCGGGACCAGAATTAAGATAGCATCTTTTATCATATATTAAAAACGTAAAGTAAAAAAGAAGGAGGAGAGAAATGACAATAAAAGTTGGAATTAACGGATTCGGAAGGATTGGAAGGAATGTTTTTAGAGCCGGGTTAAATGATAAAGAAATAGACTTTGTAGCAGTAAATGATATAACCGATGCTAAAACATTAGCCCATCTACTAAAATATGATTCTGTCCATGGAAAATTACCAGGAGTAAAATTGGAAGATGAAGATATTTTAGTTGGAGAGAGAAGATTAAAAGTATTGAGCGAAAGGGATCCCGCCAATCTTCCCTGGAAAGATTTGGGGGTAGAAGTTGTAATCGAATCTACGGGGATTTTCAGAGATAGAGAAAGAGCTTCAAAACATTTAACTGCTGGAGCTAAAAAAGTGGTTATATCTGCACCTGCTAAAGGAGAGGACATAACTATAGTAATAGGTGTTAATGAAGATAAGTATATACCTGAAGAACATCATATCATTTCTAATGCTTCCTGTACAACGAATTGTCTTGCGCCAGTTGCAAAGGTTCTAAACGATATATTTGGAATCGAGAAAGGGGTTATGACTACCATACATTCTTATACTGCAGATCAGAATTTAATGGACCTCCCACATAAAGACTTAAGAAGGGCCAGAGCAGCGGCACTATCCATGATCCCAACCACTACCGGAGCAGCAGAGGCAACGAGTTTAGTAATCCCAGAATTAAAAGGAAAATTAACAGGTATGGCTTTTCGTGTTCCTACGCCCAATGTTTCAGTTGTAGATTTAGTAGTGATCCTAAGAAAAAAAACAAGTCCGGAAGAAATTAATCAATCTTTTAAGGAAGCCTCACAGGGGAGTTTAAAGGGAATTTTAGATTATACTGAAGAACCTTTAGTTTCCAAAGATTTTAACGGTAACTCTTATTCTTCTATTGTTGATGGATTGTCTACACTGGTAATAGATGGTAATTTAGCTAAAATTATAGCTTGGTATGATAATGAATGGGCTTATTCCTGCAGAATCTTAGATCTTATAAAATATATTTGGAAATAAATTAGTATATCGTATATCGTATATCGTATTGTGCCAGCATTAAACTAAAAACTTAAAGCGAAAAGCGAAAAGCGAAAAACCATAATTCAAAATTCAAAATTTTTTCTTAGGTTTTAAGTTTTAAGTTTTGGTTTTGCATTTTTAGCTTTACACTTTACGCTCTGATACTATTCACTAACGACTAAAATTAACTGGTTAACTGGAAAACGGGGTAACCGGGTAACTATATACGAGATACGAACAACGAATCAATTGGGGGTTAAAATAATGCGTATTCCAGTAATTGCTGGCAATTGGAAGATGAATAAAAACATTGTAGAATCAGTATCTTTAGTTAAAGAACTAAAGGATTTTGTTCGTGGAATTGAGGGAGTAGATATTGTAGTTTGTCCACCCTTTACTTCTCTTTGGGTGGTAAAAGAGATAATTAATGGAACAAACATTCATCTGGGAGCTCAGAACATGTTTTGGGAAATAAAAGGGGCATTTACCGGAGAAACATCGCCCCCAATGATTAAAGATGTGGGTTGTGAATATGTTATATTGGGGCATTCCGAGAGAAGGCAATATTTTAAGGAAACTTCTGAAGAAGTTTCCAGAAAGACAGAAGCTGCGCTTTCAGTTAATCTTACGCCCATTGTGTGTGTGGGCGAAAATTTAGAGGAAAAGGAAAGTGGTAAAACCGAGAGTATAATAGAACAAGAAATTAAGGTTCTATTTTCAAAAATAGATTCTACTTTAGCAGCAAGAATAATTATTGCCTATGAACCTATATGGGCTATCGGTACAGGTAGGTCTAGTAGCTCGCAGGATGCCAATTTAATAATTAAATTTATTAGGGAATTATTTTCCTCTAAATATGGAAGTAAAATAGCTGAACGAATAAGAATCTTGTATGGGGGGAGCGTAAACCCTAAAAATATTGATGAATTTGTGAATGAATCTGATATTGATGGAGCTTTAGTGGGAGGAGCAAGTTTAAATACCTTAAGTTTCTCTCAAATAGTAAAAGCAGCTAAAATATTATAAAGTTAGTATAAATTTTCTTGTTTTTTTAAGTAATAAGAAGTTATTCCGGTTCCTGGTTTTTAGTTAATGGTTTATAGTTTTTAGATGAGATTGCCACGCTCACTTCGTTCGCAATGACATTATAAACAGGCGAGGCATCTGTCCTATATTGTATCTTATATCTTATAACCGGTAAACTGGCTAACCGGATAACTAATATCCTATACGCTAAACGCTATACGCTCTACGCTATAATGCGAGATACGATTCACGAGATACGAGATACGAATTTAATCTTGAACTTAACATATAATTATGTTAGAATGAAAAACTGGAATTATTGATAAAATAAACATAATAAATTTAAGAATTTCAGAGAGGTTTCTCTTTGATTATTTTAATCTTATTTTTATGAGAGGAGTTAAAGATGCCAGTAGCTTTAATGGTGATTCAAATTGTTATTAGTATAGCTTTGATCCTGGTAGTGATACTTCAGGCGAGAAAGTCAAGTAGAGCTTCAGGTATTTTTGGTGGGGGAACAACTGCAGATTATGGCGGGAAGAAAGGTAAGGAAGCATTTTTAATGAAGCTTACTACTGTTGTAGCAGTGCTTTTTATGTTATCTTCTCTTTTGCTTAGCTTAATTAAATAGAAGGAAATCTTTAGAAGAATGGATAAACCTATTATTTCGGTTAATGAGATAAAAAACTATTCTATTAATTCAAATAGAAAGTTTTTTTCAGCTACCCATGAAGAAATAGAGAAAGGGCTAACTACTGATATATATTTCGTAAGAGCTCAAGAGATATTGAGATATCTTCGATTAGAGAACACTATAGTAACTGCAGAAATATTCCCCCGCGAGGACGGTGTATTTGCAGGAGTGCAAGAAGCATGTAATCTTTTAAAAGACAAGAAGATAAAATTATGGGCTTTGGAAGAAGGAGAAAGCTTTCAACATAAAGATACAGTAATGAGAATTGAAGGTCCGTACTCCGAATTTGGTGTTTTTGAAACAGTTATCTTGGGTATTTTAGCTAGTAGTTCAGCGTGGGCTACCGCTGCACGTAAATGTAAAGATGCTGCCGGAGCAAAGAAAGTCGTTTGTTTTGGTTCTCGACATATACATCCTGCTGTGGCTCCGGTTATGGAAAGATCTGCACTAATAGGCGGTCTAGATGGAGCAAGTTGCATTTTGGGGGCAAAACTATCTGGGGAAAAACCTCAAGGAACCATTCCTCACACTGTAATGATTATTTCGGGAGATACTATAAAAGCAGCTCAAGCTTATAATGTTTGTATGCCCAAAGATGTGCCTCGAATTATTCTTATCGACACCTTTAAAGATGAAGCAGAAGAATCCATAAGAGTAGCCAGTGCTTTAAGAGAAGATTTATTGGGAGTAAGATTAGATACCCCAAGCGAGAGAGGCGGAGTAACCCCTGATTTAGTAAAAGAGGTAAGAGCAAGGCTTGATCAGGCCGGTTTCCCTTATGTAAAAATTTTTGTTTCGGGAGGACTTACTCCTGAAAGGATAAGTATATTAAGCAAAGAACCGGTTGATGCTTTTGGGGTAGGTAGTTATATAAGCGATACCAGCCCCATTGATATGACTTTAGACATAAAAGAAGTTGAAGGGAAACCAATTGCCAAAAGAGGAAGAATCCCGGGAAGAATAGAAAATTTAAAATTAAAACGAATTAAATAAAAAATAATTGGATTACGGAGGGAAAAGGCAAATGGAGGATGTACTGTTACAGGTTAAAGATTTAAAGACCTATTTTTATACTGAAGATGGTGTGGTTAAAGCAGTTGATGGTGTTGATTTTGCCATAAAAAAAGGGGAAACACTGGGTATGGTAGGTGAGTCAGGTTGTGGCAAAAGCGTTACTGCCCTTTCCGTATTAAGATTGATCCAGGAGCCGCCGGGAAAGATTGTTAGCGGTAATATTTGGTTTAAAGGTGAAGAATTATTAAAGAAAAGCCCCGAAGAAATGAGAAAGATTAGAGGGAACGATATTTCCATGATCTTCCAAGAACCGATGACCTCCTTAAATCCTGTATATACTATTGGTGAACAGATTTCAGAAGCTATAGTGTTGCATCAAAAATTAGACAAAGGAAAGGCTTTAAAGAAAACCGTAGAGATGTTAAGATTAGTAAGTATGCCTTCTCCTGAAACCAGGGTTCATGAATATCCTCACGAATTAAGCGGAGGACAAAGACAGAGAGCAATGATTGCCATGGCTTTATCCTGCAATCCGGATTTATTAATTGCAGACGAACCGACAACCGCCTTAGATGTTACCATCCAGGCTCAAATTTTAGAACTGATAAAGAAATTAAAAGATGAAATTGGTATGTCAGTTTTAATGATTACTCATGATTTGGGCGTAATTGCGGAAGTAGCTCATGATGTAGTAGTTGTATATGCTGGTAAAGCGGTAGAATATGCAGATGTGAAAACCATCTTTAAAAATCCGAAACATCCCTATACTATGGCTCTCCAAAATTCCATTCCTCGCCTAACAGATAAACCAGGGAAAAAACTCGAAGTTATTCAGGGTGGAATTCCTGATCCTTTAGCCTTGCCTTATGGATGCAAGTTTCATCCTCGTTGTAAGTTTGCTATAGATCTTTGTAAGAAAGAAGAACCCGAGCTTGAAAAGATAGAAGGCAACCATATTGTACGGTGCTGGATGTATAATAAAAATAAGGCAAAAGATTTTAAAATTAATCAAGAAGTAGCAGGCATCACCCATGAGTAGTATATAGTGAATAGTATTTAGTAACCAAGCGGAAAACGAAAAGCGCAAAACGTAAAGCCATAGCTAAAAATTTAAAATTTAAATATATTGTATTATCTATTGAGTTTCATCTTTCTTATCTCGTATACTATATAGCAAAAATAAAAAGATAGAGAAGCAAAAACAGAACTTAAAATTTAATATTGAGAGAAAAAGTTTTGAATTTTGAATTATGGTTTTTCGCTTTTCGTTTTAAGTTTTTAGCTGTATAATGATGACTGTAA
>ASPC01000025.1 GCA_000405345.1 Atribacteria bacterium SCGC AAA255-N14 | reverse complement strand
TGAAAAGGGCACAGAGCAATCCAGTTTTTACCCTCTTTTTTAGTCGCTTCAACAGATACTATTCTTCTTTCCTGATTATCCCATAAATGAAAAATAAATTAAATGATGGACTTGTTAGAATCGAAAAAGAAACAGAAAAAAATAAACTATTTATATCTGAAATTTTAGACATTATTAAAAAAGAGTGTTTGAATGTAGACTATTCATTAAAACAAAAATATTACCCCTTTGTAGATAATTTGATTAAAAGTCTTGAAAAAGGGGAAAGCTTTGAAATAGGTATACCATTTTTAAACCGATTGCCCACCCTATCCCAAAAAAGAATAACTCCATTGAAACTTCCATCTGATACAAAGTGGGAACATATCACTATACAATTCTTGGATTACGATAAAATTAAAATTCAAGCACCTAATAAATTTAATAAGGTGGTAAATTTTCGGAAAATGGGTTTTGAAAACCAAAAGAATAGAAAACCGAATAAGCAATGGGAATTACTTTATAATCTTTCACGATATAGGGGAGATCTATCCTGGACAATAGCTACTTATCGTTATTGACGCTCCATTTTATAACTATATAAAAATTGGAGCATATAAAACGAAATTCTTTTTACTCCCTGATCCACTCAATGCAAAAACCATTCTGTGACGTCACGGTACGATAAAAAAAATATTTTTCCATTATGAACCCTTTATTTAAAAGGGTTCTATTTTTTTATTTTCTTCTTGCGTGAAATTTCGCTAATTATTTATAGAGGTATAAATATGGCGAAAAATCAATCTTCCAAATATTCCAAAGAATTTTTGCATAGGACTATAGAAGTATGGCAGCCCTATTTTCCTGTTCCCCTCACTTTAGGTGATGCCAGGGAAATCACTCAAAACATGACTGCCTTGTTTAATTTTCTAATAGCTCATGAAGATAAGCCGGAAGAAACTAAGTAATAGTTTTTAAATCATTTGTCAGGAGGGTAAGTATCAAAAATTAAAAGTAAAATTTTTCATTTATGGGATAATCAGGAAAGAAGAATAGTATCTGTTGAAGCGACTAAAAAAGAGGGTAAAAACTGGATTGCTCTGTGCCCTTTTCATCCGGATAAGAACCGGCCTAATCTGTATGTTGATGAAGAGAAAGAAAAATATCACTGCTTTACCTGTAATAGAAGTGGCTTTCTTTATAATCCAAAATACCGGAAATTAAAATATAGTTATCATAGGAATATTGCGGAGGCTTATAATTATAAGGATGAACTGGGAAATTTACTGTACCAGGTGGTCCGCTATAATCCGAAAGGATTTAGCCAGAGAAGACCGGATGGAAAAGGAGAATGGATCTGGAATATGAAGGGCATTAATCCGGTGCCCTATCACCTGCCGGAGATTATAGGGGCCATTGAACCGGTGTTGATCGTTGAGGGAGAAAAAGATGTTGAGAATCTGAGAAGTCTAGGTTTCACCGCAACAACAAGCCCGATGGGAGCAGGAAAATGGAAAGCATCTTATGATCAATACCTAAAAGATAAAGAAGTGATTCTTGTTCCTGATCATGACAAACCGGGATATCAGCACTGCCGGAATATCGGTCAATCTCTATGGGGAATTGCTTCAAAAATCAAATGGTTGGAACTGCCGGATTTAGAAGAGAAAGAAGATATTAGTGACTGGATAGAAAAAGGCAACACCAAAGAAAAACTTCTGCAATTAATCGAGGCAGCGCCGGATTTTGTTCCCAAAAGGCTGGAAGAAAAAGGCCATAAAAAGGCAAACCATATCCTGTTGAAAGATCGGACAAAGTCTATTGTTCCTGATCTAATTCATCTTGTCAGGGAGCAAGGTGTGACTAAATACCTATTCTGTAGAGAGGGACGATTCACCATAGAAGACTGTTTTATAAAAGATAATAAAAAATATACACCTAAGCAAAATCTCCCCATTAAAATATTGGATTCAAATATAATTAATCGATCTTTAAAGATAGATATTACCAGGCTTGCCACTGAAATCAATGCATTTATAAAAAGTTATCTAGAGATGCCGCTTGATTCAGATTATTTGGTCCTTACCATGTGGGTTTTTCACGCCTACTTAATCGAAAAATTCAATACCACCCCTATTCTCTATTTTTACGGCGTCAAAGAGACAGGAAAATCGAGAGCCGGTGAAGTATTAAATGAATTGGCTTTTCGAGCTCAAAGATTAACTTCTTTAACGGAAGCCACTTTATTTCGCTCGGTTGAATTGTTCAAACCTGCACTTATCATCGATGAAATAAAGCTCATGGGCAAAGGCGGGAATCATGGACTGGCAGACCTGATCAAGACCACTTATAAACGGGGAGTAAAAGTATCAAGGATTAACTTGAATAAATATGGTGAAGACCAGATCGAATATTATGACACTTTTACCCCGCTGGTCATCTGCACCACGGAGAGCATTCCCGATATTATTGAAAGTCGGTGCATTCTTTTTATTATGCAGAAAAACAGCAATCCTCAAATAGAGAGAAAGATTGATAAAAAATGGGCAAATGACTTGAGGGAAAGATTAACCGTTTTTCGGGCAAATTATATCAACAAGGACCTTCCTGAAGCGCAGTATATTGCCCGGGGAAGATTGAATGAAATTATGTTTCCGCTCTATCAAGCGCTATTGATATGCGAACCGGAGAGAAAAAGTGAATTTATCCAAATCGTAAAACGAATACAGAAAAATAAAGATAATGAAGAAGGCATGGGATTGGAGGCTGAAATTGTAAAGGCTATTGATGATGAATGCCGGGAGAATCGGGACAGACAATTCTTAACCCAGGCCATTTCAAAACGTATCAATGAATTCCGGTCGGAGAATGAAGCCATTTCCGATCGGGTAGTCAATAACCGGATCAGGCGGTTGGGATTCCATAAAACAAGATTTAATAACGGCAGAATGGGCTTCCGCATCAATACGGAAAGACTGCGCTGCTTAATAAATAAATATCAGATTGGTGATAAAACTGAAGCTTCTGAAGCTTCTGAAGGATAATATGAAATGCGGGATGATACATTTAAAAAGCCTGATAGCTGGAAACGCAAGCACCGCTTTTGTTTTGGCACAAGGGTTTTATGAATTTCTACTCTTTTCGGAATCCTTCGCTTATCTTGTATAAAGCTTCAGAAGGTTCAGAAGGTTCAGAAAATTGAAAAAGGTTGTGGAAAACTCATCATTTAAAAAAATGTGCATTCATTAAAAAATGAATTGATCATTATAATTTTATTTCATACAAAATATTGGAGGAAAATAAAATCAATGAAAAAGTTTGATAATAAATCTTGTTTGCTATATAATGCGTATATGGATGATTTAATAGAAAAATTAGAAATTTATCGATTTGAAAATAGAATCAGCCAAAGAAAATTGGCTGACCTACTACATGTCCACTTCTCAACCGTAAACCGCTGGTTCAACAGCAGAACCATACCTAACAAAATTCAGAGATACCACATCAAAAAATTATTTGAGGATCACAATTTCCAGGGATAGAACTTTTAAAATATTTGTTATATTAATATTTTCTAAAAGGCGGACCATATGAAAGCAGTATTATATGCACGAGTTTCCAGTAAAGAACAAGAAGAAGGTTTTTCCATCCCTGCTCAATTAAAACTACTCAAAGAATATGCTTTAAAAAACAAATTAAAAATAATCAAGGAATTTATTGATGTAGAAACGGCCAAACAAGCTGGAAGATCTAGCTTCAATAGTATGATAGATTTTTTAAAAAATAATAAAGAAGTCAAGAATATCCTTTGTGAAAAGACTGATCGACTGTATCGAAATTTCAAAGATTATCTCACCATTGAAGGTCTTAATTTAATTATCCACCTGGTTAAAGAAAATGAAGTTTTATCTAAAGAATCGAAATCTCATCAGAAGTTTATTCACGGTATTAAAATTTTAATGGCTAAAAATTATATTGATAACTTATCCGAAGAGGTTAAAAAAGGATTACTGCAGAAAGCCCATGAAGGTTACTATCCTTCCTATGCCCCTTTAGGTTATATAAATGTAGAAAAAGAACTAAATGGTAGAAAAATAAAAGCTATCGAAATCGATCCACCCAAATCCCAGATCATTAAGAAAATATTCAAGCTCTACAGTACCGGGGAATACTCCGTTGAGAAAATTAATCACTTTGCTAATGAAGAAGGATTAAGAAGCAGAAAGGGTTATAAATTATACAAAAGCACTATCTATAAGATACTGAAAGACCCTATCTACTACGGAGATTTTAAATGGAACGATAAGATTTATAAAGGCAAACACACGGCCATCATCAGTAAAGAACTTTTTGATCAGGTACAAAAATCCTTCTCGAAACCGAATAGGTCTGAAAAGATCCAAAAACATAATTTTGCTTTCTCAGGACTCTTAACCTGTGCCAAATGTGGTTGTACCATCACGGCAGAAATTAAAAAAAATAAATATGTTTACTACCATTGTACCAACTATAAGGGTATATGTAGAAAAATATTTATAAGAGAAGAATACTTAGCCGAAAAACTGGGTGAGTTAGTAAAAAATATAAGGATTGGGCCTAAGATTATCAACTGGCTGAAAGAAGCTCTATTAATGAGTCACCAAGACGAGAAAGAATACCATGATAGTCAGATAAAATCCTTACAAGAACAATACAATAAACTACAGCATCGTCTGGATAAAATATATATTGATAAGTTAGATGAAGTAGTCACAACTTCATTTTATCAGGAAAAGACTAATGAATGGAAAGGCGAACAAAATAATATACTCATTAATCTTCAAAAACATAAAAATGCAAATACCAATTATTTCGAACAAGGAATTAAAATTTTAGAACTTTCGCAAAAGGCTTATTCTTCTTATCTTAAGCAAGATAACGCCGGGAAAAGAAATCTTTTAAATATTCTGCTATCGAACTGCACCTTAAATGAAGAAAAGCTTTATCCTACTTATAGAAAACCCTTCGACTTACTTGCCAATAGCCCTTCTCGTTCTACTTGCCCTAGTGGACAGCTTCAGAACTTTTTGTTGGGATATTGTAACAGATAATATTAAATTAGATCGGTTAGTTTTTCAGTAATGTAACAAAGCTAACTGTTATTTGGTTTCTCTGTTAAAACGATTTTCGAATTTTTTGTATGAGTGTGGATACTGAAAAGATGTGTCAAGAGTTAGAAGAAATAATTAGTGATTGCTAAGAATTAATAAAATAGAATAATTCTTAAAATAAAGTTACCGAATTATTGAGCTGGCACAATCGTCTCCTGTTTTTTTACTATCACCACACTAAATCAGTAAAATAGAGAGTATTATTCTTTGCGTTTCTCAGAGGTACAGAAAGAACTCTCTGGAATGAAGGTAGAGTTGGGGAAAATTGAAGAGAATGATGTTAACAACAAGAAGCCAGACCTATCTTAAATTGTTTAAGTGTTTTATATCTCTTTATTATATTTTTAGGTCTGACTTTTTATTATATTTTAAAAAATATCTCCTGCTATGTTTGCTATTTTACAAAAAAACTTAATTCAATTAGGGAGATTAAGTTACTGGTGTTAAACTTATACTTATATTGTAAGTTTCAGCTGATTCTACTACAATATTGTTTACAATCTCTTCGACATAACTTCCTGCTACCACATTAAGAACATAGGTTCCAACTGGAAGCTGCTCAATAGAAAAGCTACCTTCAGTATCAGTTTCTGTAAAGCTGTCAAAACTATATGTACTACCACCAGACAGAGTTATAGTTACCGTTGCTCCCTCAATTGGCGAACTATTTGCTAAATTTACTACACTCCCTGAAATTACCCCAGTTTCTTCAAACGACAATATTATATCAACTACCGTATCTTCACCATCTTTCACTACATTGCTTTTAGAATAATCATCAAAGCCGTCAGCATATACATTTAAAACACAATTACCTATAGGAACATCTTCTATAAAATTAAATGAACCATCTTCTGAAGTTGTAGTATTATAGACAAAGATATATTCTCCACCAGAAAGACTCACACTTGCTCCACCTATTCCTATTAATCCTAAATTTTCACCACCATGATAAGACACTGTCCCATAAACTGAACCGGTATCAATATCTTCTTCTGAAGGAATTTCAGATGTTACATGAATAACCGGTTTCAATTTATATTTCCCGTTACCTGTTTTTACCACAGATTTCTCAGCATCAAAATCTATAGTTAATTTAGTAATCATACCTGCAACAATTTCAAAAGGACGATTTAATTTTATTCCAGTTTGATAAACACTGGGAATTTCAAGAGGTTTTTCTGTTAAACCTGAATCATTTAATACTATCCAAGCATCTTCCTCTTCATCACCTTTTAGGAAAAGTCTAAGTTGGGTATATTTATTGGTCTCAAGCTCCAAAGATGCTAATAACATGGAAACATCCTCTAACTCTATAAGATTAACCAACAGGCCTTCATCCCATTCCTTTAATATTTCCCAAGACCCTTTATATTCTCCTTCCTCTCCATCTCCAGCTATATGTCCCTCTATTTTGGAAATAATTATATTTACTTCCAAATAATCCCCCGGAGCATCAGTAAGATAAATTTTTAGTGTTCCCTTTCCCGGTACTACCCCACCTTCTGTGTCTTCTGAATTTAAATCACTCTCCGGAATTACTAAATCATAAACGCATCCTGAAAAGAAGATAACAGTTACTATCAAAAACAAAACAACACCAAAATACTTTTTCATTGTTCTATCCTCCTTTTTTATATTTAATAAATTTAAAATATTTATTTAACAAAGATAATATATACAAAGTTAGATACATCCTCAATAATTCATTATCAAAAAAATAAAAAAAGCCGGCAGTCTGGCAATCATAGCACTTTAAGTGCTTTAGACCCATGACTTTGCGTCCTATCCTTTCAGATAGTTTGCCTTTATCAACTTTCGAAGATGCTTATTCTATTTTTGAATATACTTGCCTCTACTTATTTTATTCCCCAAAAGAATCATTTTTAGACATTAATTTAAGGTTTTATTAAATAAAAAAGCCCTTCAACAAAAGACCAAAGGGCTGGTTATTATCTGGCTCCCCGGGTTGGTATCTGAAAGCGTGCTTTTATAGGATAAGTTAGATCTTAAAATGAAAAGGGTCAGAGCTGGGCATATAGGGATTTACTTGACTTCTTAGATAATTAACTTTAAGTGAATTAATCTTTTTTACTATATTATACTCACATTTAGAAAAACTTACCTAGAATAAAACTTCAAGGTTAGATGCTTTTTCAGCCCGCATTTTATGATTTCTTCTAATCACCCTCAAAGCTATAATAAATTCCATAGGTAACGCCAGAGAAAATTCCATAGTTATATCTACAAAATAATATCTCCCTTAAGTTATAAGACAATATGGGACAGAGAGAAAGGTATCCAAATGTCTTACTCGGCACTTAAATAAATCACTCGCTGTCCTGATCAGAGAATTCCTTTAGCCTGTCCACGACCCCACCAGAGAAGGCAGGATAGTACTAAAAAAAGACACGTTGGTAATGCAGTGAACCAGGTTGCTCCGCTACCTTCTTGCATAATCCAACTGTACAGGTTCCCTAGACCGGCAAATAAAGCAGCCAATGCCATTGATGTTACAAAGATACCCTGTTTTTCAGATTTACTAGAAACCATTAAGGCACCAATTCCCAGTGCGATGATCACACCTCCCGACCATCGTAACCAGCCGAATTCAAAAGGGTTTCCAGCATTCAATTTTACCAATGTACCAGGAACGAACAATAAACCGATCCCATAGACAAACGCTAAAACCGCGACAATTATCAAGGTGACTTTCAACACTTTAACATCATCCTTCTGAGCCACGATATGTTACCTCTTTTTTTCTTACTAGTATAAGCGGGTTGAAATCGCGTCTAATTCTTTATATCCGAGCTTACTATTTATTTTAAAATTCTCTAATAATGTCTTTTATCTTTCTTCTAACTATTCATAATCTAAATTTCTCATATCTTTCTATATTTTAATACTACACAATTTTTAAAAATCCTTTTTTTGAAAAATATTTTGAAAAATATTTAATATACTTCTCTCCAGGAGATTTTTCTCCAAATCGGAATGCCAGTACCAAGAACTGTAACGCTAATTAAATCTGTAGCATAGGCAACATTAAATGCAACTCCTCCGCCACCATTAAAAACTCCTGTAATAGCATAAATAGCCCCTTGGTTAATGTCAACAACACCGTTATTTTCAAAACCTCCCTCAGTTTGAATGACTCCTTCACCATGAATAGATCCTCCGTTGGTTATATCTCCTTTAGCTACCAGGCTAAGAGGATGAGTTGTAAGATCATTCACTAAAGTTATACTTCCATTTCCTAAAATATCAATTGTACCGAAAGCTGCAATGGTTGCATTTTCAAGTATTAAATCAGTTTTTATAATGACATTTCCATCTATGTAATGTATGCCGCTTAAATATTTTGGGTCATTAAAAATAACCGTGTTATCGCCAGGTATAGTAGGGTCTGCATCATAGTAAAAACCCCCATCAACTTCTCTATCGGCCAAATCTTGGAAATAAGGCCAATCAATATGAGGAAACTCTTCAGGGGGTACAGGATCAGCACCAGGATCATACTCATTAGTGCCGCATGCGGTAGCTTCTCCATTCTCCAAGTTAAAAACCTCAGTACTTGTAATAGTTAGATCTCCATTGGAATGAATATTACCGCTAATAGATATGCCTCCTTTAAATTCCATATCATCGTCTGTAAAAATAGCCTTGTCATAAGTTAGACCAGGGACAGGCGTTATTCCCTTTTTTAACTTTACTTCAACCACACGATCCTGCACATATTTGCCTCCTCCTTCAATTGTTCCGGTTGAGATAAGGGTCTTTATTTCTTCAGGATATTCAGGTGTACCAGGAACAGCAACTTGAACTTCTACATCATAATATTCTGTAGTAGTACCTTGATGAAGGTCACCTACAAAATCCATACCATCGGGATTATCTTCGGATGAATTTAAATACCAAATCGATTTTTCAATCCCCCCGTCTGCTTGATATAATGCTTTTGTAGTATCTCTCTGCATAGAAGATAGTTTAATGTCATTGCTGGTCATTGCCATTAAAGCCACTACAAAAGTCAACATTAGAAAAGTAAATATCAAGACAGATAAGAGAGCTGCACCTCTTTGATTTGACAATAAATTTTTTAATTTATTGTATTTTATTTTATTATTCTTTTTTTTCATATTTCTCACCTCCTTTACTTGACTTATTTTTGTGCCTTTCAGAAAACTCTGAAACCCTTGTCTTACAAGGCTTTTAGAGTACCTCTATTTTGTTCTTCACCTCCACCCTTGAAACCCTTATCTGATAAGGGTTTTGGAAGGTTATCGGTTAATTTCTGCTCATTTTATCGATTTTTTAGGGGCTTGGAGGTGGATTTTTTTCACCTTCTAAAGTTTTCTGAAACCCTTATCTCTATTTCAAGCAAATTATTTGCTAATCTGAATTTGATTTCACCTCCACCTACCTTTTGCCCTATAATATTTTAAGAATACTGTTTTTAGTTTTAGTAACTTTTCAGAAAAGTAGGGGGTAATATTATGAATAGGTTTAAGGCAAACCAAAAACTTCTTTTTAAAGTTAAAACTGTTTTTAATTTAAAACCTTTAGAGAAATACGAAATTCTTTTCTCTTTTCTTGATACCTCATCATTAGAGATACTGTATCCTTCTACCGGCAGACCACCTATTCCCTATAAAGCTTTACTTAAAGCGCTTATTTACAAAAACATTAAAAATATATCTTATCTTTCTGATCTGGCAAGAGAATTTCAGGATAATCCTGATTTAGCTTTAGTCTTTGGTTTTTATCCCCTTCGGCTACCTTGTGTGGAGAATTTTTCGGCCTTTTTAGGAGATACTGAAAATAGGATCTTCCAGGAAATAAGAGACTCTCTGGTAAGCAAGTTAATTGAAATTAAAGAGATTAAGGGAACTTATCTTACCTTCGATTCCTCTAATATCCCGGTTAAAGTTAAAGAAAATAACCTCAAGACTTCTATTAAGGATAGATTTAGTAAGACCAAAAAGCCCAAAGGAGATCCGGAATCTCGTCTTAGTATCATGGTCCATTTCCCCAAGCCTTTTCAGAAAGAGATCAAATACTTCTGGGGCTACCGGAATTTTGTCCTCTCTGATGCCTTATCGGAATTACCTATTACAGAAGAAACCAGGGCAGCCAATGTAGTAGACAGCAAGGTTATTATCCCTCAGCTTGAATTGGCTAAAGATAGATTCGACCTTAGTATCTGTGCGGTAATCGCTGATGCGGGCCTTGATTCGGCAAAGGTCCTTTCTTTTATTATCAATGACCTTAAGGCTAAGCCCTATATTGCTCGAAATCTAAGAAGAGAAAAAGATCTTAAAGTTTCCTCAAGCGGTAACCGCATCTGCCTAGCCGGCTTCGAGATGTTATACTGGGGTAAGTACAAAGAAGGAAACAGAACCAGAGTCAAGTTTGTTTGTCCTATTATCCATTCTAAAAAGTTTAGAAAAGAACATCCCTTCTGTCCCTGGATGCATCCCCAGTTTGTAAAAGGCACAGGCTGTTTTGCCTATACTCAGGTAGTTAGCGAGGATATCCGCAAACAGATTGCTTATGGCACTCCGGGATTTAAGAAGATTTACAACCTCCGCAGTGGGTGTGAAAGGATATTTTCCAGGTTACTTGACCTTTGTATGCAAAATCCGAGTGTCAGAGGACTTCAGGCTGTTTCTAATCACTGTACTATCGCCCACATTACCGTCCTTCTTATAGCCTTGACTGCTGCTAAGACAGGTAACAAAGATAAGATTCGCTTTGTAAAATCTTTCCTTCCTAATATTTAATTTTTAAAGAGCGAGTTTTCTGAAAGGCTATGACTTATTTTTTATTAACTTTTGTCCTGTAAAAATTTACCGATGTTGTGTTTTTATAGGCAGATTAATCTTTAATTTTTGATAAAATTAAAGATTTTATGAATGGTGCTTCGACTGTTTTTCAAAGCAATTTTTTGAATAGGTTTCTGTGTAGGTTTTTCGAGTTTTGGAATGTTTTTTGAATGATTTTTTAAAGACAGTTTTTTGGCAGGTAGATGATAAGATTTCTTGAGTGATTTTTTGCTTGTAAATGTAAGAATAAGAGAAATGGGGAATAATAGGTAAAATAAAAAACTGCCACTCTTTATTTAGTTAAAAAGTCGGCAGTCTGGCGGTCCTGTCACTAAAAGTGATTTAGACCCATAACTTTGCGGCCTATCCTTTGGGATAGTTTACCTTTCTCAACTTCTCTTGAAGTATTACTTTAATACTTCACCTCTACTTGATAAAGTTAAAACTAGTAACATCAGGATAGAATATTTAATTTTGCTAAACGTGGCAACTAACTATAACAAAATAAATTAAAAAAGTCAATTTTTTTAGATTTTTCCTTTATTTTTTTATTGTATATATTATATATACGACATGGATTTAAAAAATCCTTCTTTTTTATAAAAATAATTTATAAAAATAAAAAAGCCCTTCAGCAAAAGGCCAAAGGGCTGGGAATGTTCTGGCTCCCCCTATTGGACGCGTTCAGAACTTTTAAGGGGAATATTGCAACTGAAAATATTAGATTAAACCAGTTGATTCTTCAATATTAAAGCAATATTTCAAGATTAAAATTTGTAAAACATTGGAGAAAAATAGCCCTTCAGCAAAAGCCAAAGGGCTTGATATTGTCTGGCTCCGTTAAAAAACTCCTTAGATCCTACAGGTTGTCACGGTAGGACAGCCAGTTACCTGACTGCCCCCGCACAGATCCCAGCGTGCGGAACTACCGCACTGGGCTCTTCAGAAATACTCGCTTCCGTAAAAGACAAATTAGTATTGCCTTCTTTGCTATTCCCTGCAGGGAGGTTTGCATTTGTTCCTCCAGTCCTACTTGCCCGGCAAATGTTTCCTTTGCAGGCTACGTATTCTGTCAGCCCCTTCCTCTATTTCATTAAAGTACTATGGGCTGATCCGAATCCCTATAAGCCATCAGTCATCCTCTCTTTTCATCGGGTAGACTTACCTTATGATAAGGAGCTGATAGGGTCTCCCAAGTTCTCTATATCTCTCTACAGACATGCCATGTGCCAAGACCCCGACAGACCCTCTAGAATCTCACCATATGCGATTCTTTTGTGTAGGCTTCCGTTACGGAAACGACGTCGCCATCTGCATTAATTTTTATTTACGAGGCTGTATAATTCACTTCAGGAAGTACGGTCTTCCCTATGGCCTACCTGTTTCCCTGTGTACGCTTCATCTAATGGTTACCCATTTTGATGCAACACTTGGTATGGGTGGTTGGCTAGACCTTACCCAACAGGGACTTTCACCCTGTAAGAAATATAAAACTTCTTGGCGCTCTTCCGCTAAAAATTGCTGAATTACTGAGCATTAACAACGGCCCCCTGTCACATTTGAAATACTCAGTATTTTATTTTGTAAAGATAACTCTATCCGTAGCTCTGGCCTTTATCTTTGATAAATACTGAGAAGAGTTCCTGGGGCCTTGTAATATCACTTTTTTGCCTTTAACACCCTTCGCACGCTCTCCCGCCATAGCCTGACTTAAGAACCGCAGATGTTGTGGGGGTTTTTCTATTGACATAATCGACATACTCCATGGACGCAACTTACACATTTACCTTCTTTGAAATTACACTCGTACTTGAGTTTTCCAGATTTATACCACCCCCTACATACTCCATCCTTTTGACGATTTTCGTCTAAATTACTCTCCTCCTTTAGCGTTCCATCTTCATACCATTTCTTTATTATTCCACGTAATTTACCATCTTTGTAATTGTAATTAAACTCCATTTCGAGCGTTCCATTATTATACCACCACTTATTTTCTCCAGGATTTTTACCATCTGGGAAAGTAGAATCCAACCTGAGTGCTCCATCTTCATACCATCCCTTTTGTCTAACTATATAGCCTTCAGCGCTGTGACAGTCGACATCATGTTTCTTCGTTTTTTCAATATCATACCATGACTGATATAGACCAACTTTCTTGCCATCCAGTATCCAATAATCCTCGGTGCTTGTTACAATGTGTTCCACTCCTGCTGGAATTGGACAATTAAATTCTCCGTCAAAAGTATCTTCTTCCGGGCACTCATTACATTGACCATTATACCAGTAACCGCCGGCAGTCATACATTCATTTTCATTATCACACAAACATAGATGCTCACAATCGCATTTTTCATCCTCTGCTTCCTCTTCCTTTTCTCTTTCTTTACAATTATCCACTAATGAGTCCTTTACTCTGCTCTTCTCCTTCGCCTCCCGTTCGGCGAGTTCTATTTTCAATTCTTCAATCCGGACTTCCAATTCCTTGACTTTATTGTTCCTTTCTAAGTTCACTTTATAACTTTCCGCTATTGTCTTATCGAGTTCTTTATTCTTGAGATGCTCTGTCCTTAGGATGTTAAAGTCGTCTTCAGTCAACTTCCACTCATTGGCAGATGTGGGTATCGGTGCTGCCTTCATTATCTGAGTTACAACTTCAATAGCAATTTTCTTTGGATCTGCAAGACTTTCAACCATTTCAAGAGCAATATTCAGAGTTGCATCATCCACCACATTAGCTATACCTTGTGTATTATTAGCAAGTGCTGATGACTTCGGAGGAGCCATAGCTTTGTAAGTATTTGTAATTTTGAGTGCTGATCCTATTGCCGAAACAAGACTCGGAGTGGTAAACAGATTACCATAGGTACCACCAGGGGCTTTAGGTGTTCCAACCAGGGATTTAGCTGTATGGTATGCCTCATATGTCGTATGAACTGTAAGGAATGACAATCTACAGAAACTCTTCAATAAATTTTTCCTGTGCCCGTCCACAAGTGCTTTCTTATATTCTTTCAATTCAAGACGCATAAGACGGTCAATCTCCATGTCTCTTTTCAGAAAAAATATCTGAAGTTCAGCATCAACTATCTCTGACTGCGTGAAGTAGTATTGTTGTGTTTCCCGGCTTCTTGCCGTGAGAGGATGCTCTTTAAAGGTGAGCGGTGTATTCTCTAAATCAGAGTACTTTTTCCAGTCCCTATCAAAAACCTCATCTTTTATATTGCAGTCGTTATCCATAACATTTTCCAATGCGCTAACCGGAGATACCAATAAAACAAAGATGCCCAGAAATAAAAATGAAATTAAAAATAATCTCTTCCCTGCTTGGTGATTTACTCTTCCCATATAATTCAACTCCTTCATTCTTAAATTTTATTATTGCTTCTTTATAACATAAAGCCAAAAATTCATTACAAAGGGTGACAGGGGGCAGTCCTTTGTCACCTATTCAATAAAATAAAAAGCTATCAACTTTTTGTTAACAGATGGTAGCTTGGCGATCATAGCAAAAAAAGAAAACATAGAAACATACCAGAATGCCTTAGGCCCATGACTTTGCGCTCTACTCTTTAGAGTAGTTTGCTTTTTTCAACCTTCTTAAATTTATTTAATGTTTTTACTGCTTTTAGTGCTTTTACTTTAAATACGACATAGGTGTTAAAAATCCTTCTTTTTCTGAAAAATAATTAAAAGAAAAATAAAAAAGCCCTTCAGCGTGATTGCCAAAGGGCTTAGAATTGACGAGCTCCCCCAACAAAACGATTTTCGAACTTTTTGTATGAGTAATGAAGCTGAAAAGGTGTATCAAAGGTTAGAAGATATAATTAGTATCTGGTAAGAATTGAAAGAAAGAACTATTCTTAAAATAAGTTCTACCTTTTGAAATAACTTCCACCTTTGGATATATTCAGAATTTTTAACTGGAGTAAATTATTATGTAAAAAATGATAAGCTTAGAGGTTAAAATACCGTATATGTAGGTTAATTTTTTTAAATTTTCATAGCTAATCAGGACACACAATTTCCATTTTACATAATTTCATACGATGAGAAAATATATCTTTCGAAAAAAATTCATTTAATAGTAATCGATGGTATTATTGGAGAGACAATCGCAAAAATGCAATTTCAAGGCAAAATAAATAAAGAAATATCCTACATATAGATTTTTATAATTTTGCATATTACTTCCTATGATTGCAATAACTCTTACAATACAAATGAAATCATTCTTATTTTTAATTTTTTATTTCATTTCCCAATCTTATTATACCCACTTCAATTCTGACACCAGAAACCATTTATAAATTTCTTTATCATTATATTCTTCTAAATAGAACTCAGCTCCTCAGAATATAATTCGTTTCTTTTTTATCTTTTTATATCCATTAGCACTTACATTTGTATAAATTATGTCAGAATCTATCAAAGGACTGTCTCCTGATAGGTTTAAGATTTTAATACTCTATTTTTTATTTTTAATAAAAAGACAAAAATCCCCATTATTAGAATGAACTGCACCATAGGGGAATTTAAATCTATGATATTTCCTAAAGCTAAATATTTAGGGACTGGAACTAAAACTATATCATTTCCCATTTCCTCGCTGGTAAAAGTTTTTCTTAGTTTGGTTAACACAAAGGTCTCATCTATTAAGCCCTGTAAGATGGGATATTCTTTTAACTGGTCAGGAGTGATAATGGCATTATATTCTTCTGTGGCTCCGGGAAAAGTTACTCTTTCATCTGAAAAAGTATAGATCAATACTTCTGTCCCCCAGGAAGGTGCACTTAAAGCACTAATTTTTAAAGGATAGATCATTTCATCGGAAAAGAACATTATCCCTATGGGTTGAATAGCGCCGGTATAATACTCAGGATTATTTGCTATTTCATCAGATTGAATTTTCATAGCCACAAAAAACCACTGTTTTTGCACATAATAATCCAATATCTCTTGACCTTCTATGGCGCAGGCATGCTGGTGTTAAAGATATCACGGTGCAACTTCCATTGCCCATCCTCTTGCTTCCAAATGACGATATATTTACCCTTATCACTCATCTGTTCCCCATCTGCAAAAAGTGTGTACTTCCCAACCTCGTAGGCTGTATCACCGCAGCCCTCTACTTCGACAGTCTCAAGCTTCGCCGATTTGATCCCCGCATCCATGGCGCTCTGCCAGAACTCCTGAATCGCCGACCTGCCTGTCACGAAATCGCCTTTGGGTGGCAGAAGCTGCCCATTTTCTGTATAAAGGGCAGCCAAGCCAGCTGCATCGCCTTGGTTAAGGGCAGCCATAAAGTTTTCGTTCGCGACCGCAATGGATTCACAGACCTCAGTAGTGCTTTTTTCATTAAATCCAAAACTCATTTTTTGCACCCCCTTTTTAAAAGATTGTTAGAAAATTTTAAATTTAATAATCAAATGATCTTATGAATAATTTACATCACTTTCTTTCTGGTGTATTTTCTCTCGTCCCTTAAATTTACTTAGCAATTTTAAAAAGCAATCATCCATAGATTACTTGTTTAAAAGGGCTTTGTTTAAATAGATATTTATTCATATGAAATAATAATAGTATAAAAAATAAATTTTCTGGAACAATTGTGTATTGGTAATCTTTTCTTCTTTATCAGGATTAAGTTTAAAATAGGATAGTACAACTATTAGGATGATGGAATGATTTAGGGAACATCAACTAAAATATGGTTAATGTAAAAGTAGAAATGTTGAAGTGGGATTAATCTTATTATAATCTTAGATAATAAATTATAGGGACGTTTTTTATATAATGATTGCTTAGAATAATCTAATTAAATATTTAATTAGTTACAAAAATTAAATTTATATTTAGTGGAGTATCCTCCCTAAGATTGTAAGTTTATTCTATCTTTCTTATACACCTAATTTATACTTGTGTCAAATGATATTTTTTACTTTGTCTTAACTTATAAAAAATCGACAAGAAAACAAAAAAGCCCTTCAGCAAAGGCCAAAGGGCTGGAAATGTCAGGCTCCCCCTATTGGAAAGGTTTGGAACTTTTAATGGGAATATAGCTATAGAAAATATTAGATTAAATCAGTTAATTCTTCAATATTAAAAAAGATATAAAGACTAAAAGGTAAAAGTTAAGATATGCTTATCGTAATTTTTGTATGAGTGATGAGACTGAAAAAGTGTATCAAAAGTTAGAAGGAGTAATCAATGTTTGTTAAAATAGTGTAATCTAAAATCATTAAACATTTAATTATCCTAGAATATAGTTTATATTCCATATCAGATATTTCAAAATTATAATAATAGCAGGGGCAGTTATTCTTAAAAAATAACCGCCCCTTTTTATTAAACTATTTCAAAAGACTTTTTGATATGACAGCGACATAAATTGCGGCCAACCCAACCAGATCATACACAATTCTCGAAAGAGAAGACATGGCCCCAAATATAGCTGCAACCAAATCAAAATTAAATAAACCAACAAGTCCCCAATTCAATCCACCAACAATAACTAGAACAATGGCAATCATTTTTAACGCTTTCATTTAAAGTACCTCCTTACTATTATTCTATTTTTAATCATCTTGAAGATAAAACTTAACTTACATCAATGCCATTGCATCGCCTCCTTTTTTGATTGAAATAAAATTTCATAGTAAAATTAGAATTAGCTTTTATATAAGAAAGGATTTTGATCTGGTGTTTAGACTGTTTTACGAATGGTGTTCTGATTAGATTTCTGAATGCGTCCTGGGCTTTTGAAGGTTATCGTGAGTGTTTTGTTATTAAATCAGCAAATATAGTAATAACATACTTTATCGTCTTTTTTTCAATAAAATATTACCTAATTTTTTTTAAAAGTCGACAGTTTAGGGCAGTCATATCACAAAAAGTGATTTAGACATAAAACTTTGCGTTCTATCCTTTCGAATAGTTTGCCTTTTTCAACCTGTTCTTTTCCATAGACATCATCTCCCCACCTTCTCCTCTTATCATCAGAAAATGATTGTATTTTGATTACAATTTCTAGCTATCTTTTTATGGTAATAGATACTATACCGGTAATTTCTCTTCTTAGTTTAAGTACTGATATTTCCGACCGGCTATATCTTAATTTGAAAGTTTAGATATCTTTGCTATCTTGCTTCTTTGATTCCTTTTTGGTTTTGGAAAGAAAAAGTCTCTCCTGTTACCTTCATACAGCATACAATATTTAATTTTAGGTTAAGTAATGATAGAAAATTGATAGATGGATGGTTAGTTTGGTTAGAGGATATCACTTGGTGGGTCTCTTGGGATAGAGAAAGAGTGTTAGTCTTATGGCAAATCTTAGATAATATAGTTTTTTTATTTTAGGATAACGTTATTAAAGATATCCTGCTTTGATAAAAAATACGCATGTTACTTTTTTTAACACGCTGTTCTATTTATATTATACGACAGTTCTATTTAAAAATCCTTCTTTTTTATTAAATTATTTTTAAAAAACAAAAAGCCCTTCAGCAAATGCCAAAGGGCTAGGAATGTTCAAGCTCCCCCTATTGGACGCGTTCAGAACTTTTAAGGGGAATATTGCAACTGAAAATATTAAATTAAATCAGTTGGTTTTTCAATAAAGTAATAAAACTAAATGTTATTTTGTGCCCCAGACAGGATGACTTTCGCAACTTTTGTATGAGTGATGAAACTCAAAAAATGTATCAAAAGTTAGAAGAAGTAATTGGCATCTGTTAGGAATTAAAAGAAAAATAACTCTTAAAATAAGTCCTACCTTTTTTAATTAACTTACACTTCCTATTGGACAGCTTCAAAACTTTTAGTTGGTGTAAGATTATAAGTAAGAAGTTTTTTTATCTTAAAGTACTATCTGATAACAAAAATATTTTAATCTTAAATCAATACAAAGAGGGACACTTAAGTGCCCCTCTTGTTTAGTTAGGTAAGTGGATCCCACTGTACTCAATCAGGGGGACCTATGATAAGCCATCCTTCGGTAAATTCAATAGCACAATCCTCGGTAGAACCATCACCACTAAGAACAATCATAGAATAGTTCACCATCTCATTACCTACATTATCACTTAAGTCAATTAACTCTTTGTTGCTTTTTTAGCCCGTTTTCCAACCACAGACTCGAATACCACAAAAAAGATGTAACCTGCCAGGCTGAGCCAACCCAGCCAATCGCCCATGCGGACAAGGGGAGCATCTCCTGTACCGAGGGGCACATCCATAACCAGAGTCAGACGTTCTCCTTCCGGGTTGAGTTCCAGTGCCAGAAGGCGGCCATAGGGGTCAATTAGTGCAGTATTATGTGCTACACCGGTAAAGACTATGGCAACCCGGTTCTCAACAGCCCGGAAGACAGAGTTGGTCCACAATTGCTCGCCGACTCCACCAAACTCACGGATAGGCGCAGCAATCAACTGCGCTCCGTTGCGGGTCAGGGTACGGGCAACATCGGTATAGTTCATGTCGTGACAAATCATGGTCGCCAGGTGTCCCAACGACGTGTCATAGACCGGGTAAACACCCGCGGTCGGAGTTGGCGGTTCGCCAAAGGCATGGTTCTTGCCGTATACATCCAGGAACTCACCTGACGGAGTGAGAACCACGGCTTCATTGCGGAACTCGGTTTCGTTAGAAATCACATAGGTGATGAAAAAGTAAGCACCGGTCTCAGCCGCCAGGGCGCGTAGTTCCTCAGTATGTTCCAGTTTCGGGTCAAATGCCAGTCCCATTTCTGGCGTGAATATAACCTGTGCATCCTTTCCAGCAGCCTCACGAATTTGATCGGTGAGCACTTGAAAACGCAGTTGAGCAGGCGTGTCCGGGTCAATGTGGGCCGGTTCGGGGAAATTAGGCTGGAGTGCTGCCACACGCACTGTCGGCGTATCTACAGGGGCGCTGTTCAAAATAAACAGGCTGATGCCAATCCAGACTACCAGGGTAATGCCAGTACCTACCAACCAGTTCTTGCTTGCACGGCTGTCCACCGGAACAACCTCTCCTGGCTGCCATTTGCGGTCGAACCAAGCCATCACCCCCTGGGCCAGGGTAAAGTTAAACAGCATGATGACCAGATTCATTCCGTAGATGCTGAATATCGA
>ASPC01000024.1 GCA_000405345.1 Atribacteria bacterium SCGC AAA255-N14 | reverse complement strand
CATCTCAAAGCCCACCCAGTTGATGACACCCTGTAAAATGAACCACCGGTAGTGGGTCAACTCATGGAATTTGCGCTCTTTCTGCAGAAAGAACACTATAACGGCAATCCATACTCCTAAGTATTTGAAGAAAAAACCTCCTTCATCGCCAAATATTCTTGCCAGGTATGGCCCCAGCCAGAATAACAGGGCGATAGCAGGCGCCAGACTCGACCATTTACTTGGCAACAGCCGGTGCTGAGCAAAAACATAGGGGACAAACGCGATCCAAATCAGTGGCCAGATGCCGTAGGGCGGGAAGGACAGCAGTAACATGATGCCGCTGATCGCGGATAGGATGACGCCCAATACGAAATACATGGGCTTTACATCTTTTGTTTTGACACTGGAAACTGTAGTCATTTTGGTTCCTCCTTTTTTATTTCTACTTTACTAGCTAGCGTGGGATGGGTCATCTGCTAACTGCTAGATTTAGGAGGTCCCATTCGATGGTTTACCTGAAAAAAACATGACTCACCCTGAATTTATGCTTTTGGGATACAGGCATCACGAACAACACGGATTCACACTGGAAACACTATGTTTTTCACTCTTGTCAATCTGGTCGGATAAAATAGATAAACTTTTTATTTATATTTATTATACTACGTTTATTTAAAAATCCTTCTTTTTCTTAAAAATAATTCAAAAAAACAAAAAAGCCCTTCAGCAAATGCCAAAGGGCTGGAATTAGCAGGCTCCCCCTATTGGAAACGTTTAGAACTTTTAAAGAGGATATGGCAATAGAAAATATTAGATTAATAAGTTAATTATTCACAATTAGAAGTAGTATTTACGAATAATAATTTAAAAAATATTTATAAAAGAAAAGGCTCTTCTTAAGCATAATACTAAAGGGATAATTATTATCTAGCTCCCCAGACTGTTCCATAGATAGAACTTTTACTTCTACATTTTATTTTCCATATAAAGCAACGAAAATCAATCAAATAAAACACATATACCGAAACTCTATTTACTTAGCAAGAGAGTATAGACGGATGATTGATAACGGCCAAGTGAAAAATCAGTCAGGTCTTACACGCAAACTTGGTATCTCCAGAGTGCGTATTCACCAAATTTTAAGTTTATTAAAGCTCGATTCCTTGATCATTCAATAATTAGAAAAACTTGGTGATCCACTTAAATCAAAAATTATAACCGAACGTATGTTGCGACCATATGTTAATAAATCCCTCTAAGAACAAACAGCTCTTCTCAATATTTTAAAACCCTTCTTTTTGGATAAAAAATTAGACCCTTTAGTTTTAGCTAAAGGGTCTAAAAACAAAAATTACTTTATACTACTTATCTTTTCAAGAGAATAAGAAGTGATATTAGTATTTTTCTTTACTCAGGTATAAACACAGATTCTGGCCAATCACCCATTATCCGGGTAGGACCCCAATCAAAAAGCTCTTGAGCTTCTTTAAATGGGCTGTACTTCTGAGGATTTTGGTCAATATCCTTATCCAGTATATCAAGGGAAGCATAGTTTTCCTTCTCTTCCCAGATTTCAATATCATATTCTCCTCCTAGACCAAATTGCACTGCATAGGTTCTTAGTGATTTTGTGCCCGGCGATGACTCAATTATGGCTTTGCCTTTTTCTTTCCACCACTTTAACGCTTCTTTTGTCTTTCCCGATTTCGTCTTTAATGTAGAAACGACATAAATTCGAAATTCTTCCATATTATTCACCCCCTTTCTTATCTATTTTTTTTATAAATAATTGATGAAACTAGATAAAAGAATCCTTTCCCAAATTTCATAATAAGCATGTTCTATATTTATATAATCAACAATCCCTTTCCTCTCCGGGATAACTAATTCTGAAATCTCACTAATAATCTCTTCTAAAACTGAAAAGACCACTTTCATTCTGACTTGATAAAAGCCCCATTTCCTAAAATCTGTGAAAATCGCTTAAATCGCCCTCTTCCGGCTCCTTCGACCCTGAAGTTCATCCTCCTTATAAGGATTTCCAACCAACCAAGTATCTCTTTTACGCCAGTGTAGGTACCAGGTAAACCTGGTGGAGGAGGAACGATATTAATAACTGCATGCTGATGTTAATTAATTTTTCTTAAATGTGAAATTCTTTTATTAGCTCTAAGACTCTTAGGATTTTTTGGTATGTTTATTTGAAGATTTATGGTAGGGATTTTGGAATGTGTCTAACCGCTTTACCGTGGGTCTATAATTATAAAAATAAAAATTACCTCATATATACCTTTAAA
>ASPC01000023.1 GCA_000405345.1 Atribacteria bacterium SCGC AAA255-N14 | reverse complement strand
GAAGAGTTGCAGCAATTTGGTAATCCAAAATTCCAGGGAGGAGACATTATAGGAAAAGCCGGACTGGAGAAATATTATGATGATATTTTAAGAGGGGAAAAAGGAGGGAAGGAAGTCGAAGTTGATGCCTCAGGTCAAGAGGTAGCTACTTTGTTATATCAGAAGCCGGTTCCGGGTGAAGATTTGGTATTAACTATTGATAAGGACTTACAACTCTACGGAGAGAATTTACTCTTTGGCAAAAAAGGCTCCATCATAATAAGTGACCCTAACACCGGGGAAATATTAGCTCTGGTTAACAGACCTTCTTTTAGCCCCAACATATTCGCTAATGGAATTTCCAGTTCTGATTGGCAAAGGCTTTCTTCTGATGCCGATTACCCTTTGACTAACCGAAGCGTTCAGGGTGTTTATTCACCCGGTTCAATATTTAAAGTGGTTACAGCGGTAGCCGCTCTGGAAGAAGGAGTTACCAATAGAAACAGAAAGATTTATTGTTCGGGTAGTCTTAAATTAGCCGGCCATATCTTTACTTGCTGGAAGGAGAACGGGCACGGAAGTTTGAGTATGGTAGATGCAATTGCTCATTCCTGTAATGTATATTTTTATACTTTAGGAAAAGACCTGGGGATTGAAAGATTTAATAAATATATGCAGAAGTTTGGATTAGGAGAAAAAACAGGTATTGATCTGCCTGCAGAAGCTATAGGAATAATTCCTTCTGCACAATGGAAGGAGAGAGAATTTAAAGAAATATGGTTCCCCGGGGATACTATAAATCTATCTATCGGTCAGGGATACCTTTTATTAACCCCTTTGCAGGTGCAAAATGTTATTACTGCTATTGCTGCAGATGGTGAAATTTACAAGTTGCATTTAGTGAAAAAGATAATTTCAGCCGACGGTAAAATCATAAAAGAAATTAAACCGGAAATTTATAGAAAACTAAATTTTTCTCCGGATACATTTAAGATTGTTAAAGAAGGATTAAGACAGACCATATTAACGGGAACAGGATGGAGAGCGAACATTAAAGAATTAGCGGTAGCCGGGAAGACCGGAACAGCTCAAAATCCTCAGGGGGAGACTCACGCCTGGTTTATCGGTTTTGTCCCTTATGAGAATCCAGAAGTTTGTATTACCGTTTTTCTGGAAAATGGAGGAGAAGGGGGAGAAGCAGCCGCTCCTATAGCCCGAGCTATGCTGGAAAAATATTTTAATATTCAAAAATGACAAGTTTTGTGCCAGGCACCAGATTTGTCATAAATGTAAAGTTTTGTGCCGGGATCCTAATTTTGGAGGATAGAAGTTGAAAGAAAAATTAGACAGATCAATTGAAAATTTAGATTATACCCTACTTTTTTCGGTAGTGTTTCTCTGTTTTTATGGGCTTTTAGTATTATATAGTTCTACACGCTTAGCGGCCTCAGTGGGAAGCGACCCTTATTTTTTCGTAAAGCGGCAATCTTTATGGGCATTGCTGGGATTCATATTATTAATTATAATAATTTTTATCGATTATCATAACTTGGAACGATATTCTAAAGTAATCTATTTTGGAGCTATAGTTTTACTGATAATGGTCATAATTTCCGGTAGAACAACTTATGGAGCAAGGCGCTGGCTGGTTATAGGACCTTTTGATTTTCAGCCCTCCGAGTTTGCTAAAATCGCCTTAATTGCCTTTTTGGCGGATTTTTTATCTAAAAACAAACAAAAATTGGATAATTTTTTCTATTACTTACTGCCATTTGCTTACACCGGATTATTAGTTTTATTGGTATTTATGCAACCGGATTTGGGAACTTCTTTAGTATATTTAGCCATTCTTATTATAATGTTGTTTGTTGCGGGGGTTAAGATAAAATTTTTAGTTTTCACTTTTTTAGCGGCTTTGTCTTCTGTTCCGGTTTTATGGACTTTTTTAAAGGATTATCAGAAAAATAGAATAATATTATTTTTAAATCCTAACCTGGACCCTTTGGGGGGCGGCTATAATGTTATCCAGTCAAGGATTGCCATCGGTTCGGGAGGTTTTTTAGGGAATGGAATCTTTAGCGGCCTGCAGAGTCAGTTAAATTTTCTACCTGCCCAACATACTGATTTTATTTTTTCTGTAGTAGGAGAAGAGTTGGGCTTTGTTGGAACTATCTTATTGTTAGGATTGTACGCTGTTATTTTATGGCGGGGAATAAAGATTGCTTTGGAAGCCAGAGATTTATTAGGAAGTTTGCTGGCTGCCGGTGCTGTATCGTTTTTATTTTTTCATATAGTAGTGAATATTGGAATGGCTATGGGAATGCTGCCGGCTACCGGTCTGCCCCTGCCTTTTTTAAGTTACGGGGGAAGTTTTATGATATCTAATTTAATGGTGATAGGGATATTGCTAAATGTGCAATTGCATAAGATAAAATGGTAAAAATAATTGGCCAATAGGCCAATTATTTAGTCGTTAGTCGTTAGTGAATAGTCGTTAGTATAGAATTAGGGCAGAGCGTTTTAATAAAACAGTCATTTTTTATTCATTTATTGCCCATCAAGGAGAAGAAAATTTTGAATATTAAAAAAATATTATTTGAAGAGTTGTTAGATAAAGTGCAAAAACCGGGGAGATATACCGGTAAAGAATTTAATGAGACAGTAAAAAAAGAAGATGCATCCACAGTTAAAATAGCCTTAACCTTCCCCGATTTATACGAGATCGGGATGAGTTATCTGGGATTTAAAATTCTGTATGAGATTATTAATAAAAAAGATGATGCTTTCGCCGAGCGAGTTTTTTCACCGGCGGTGGATATGGAAAAGCTGTTGAGAGAAAGACAGATGCCCGTTTTTTCTTTGGAGACTTACAGGCCTTTGAATTCTTTTGATATAGTTGGCTTTACCATTCAACATGAATTGTGCTATTCTAATATCCTAAATCTTCTCGAACTTGGGCATATACCTTTAAGGTCGGAAGAGAGAAAAGAAGATGACCCTCTGGTTATTGCCGGCGGACCGGGGACTTTTAACGCCGAACCATTATCAGCTTTTTTCGATTTATTTGTGATCGGAGAAGGGGAAGAGATTGTCGGTGAAATTATAGAAGTTTGTAAAAAATGGAAAGGTAAAAAACAGAGCAGCAGAGCTAAACTTTTAGAAGAATTAGCACACATGGAAGGTATTTATGTTCCATCTTTTTATGAGGTAAATTATTTTAAAGACGGAAGGGTTAAATCGGTTAATCCTAAAAAAGAAACCTATTATTCAGTAATTAAAAAGCAGATTATTTCTGATTTTGATAAAGTAGCATATCCTCTTTTTCCCATTGTTCCCAATATAGATGTAGTTCACGATAGAATTACTCTGGAAATTTTTCGGGGGTGTACCCGGGGATGCCGCTTTTGTCAGGCAGGGATGATTTACCGTCCGGTAAGGGAAAAATCGGTCGATACTTTAATTGGATTGGCTGATGAAATTCTTGCCCATACCGGGTACGAGGAGATATCTTTGTCCTCTTAAAATATCATCATAATATTTCTCCAGTCCGGCTTTTCCTATAATGTCTCCTCCCTGGAATTTTGGATTACCAAATTGCTGCAACTCTTCTTTATCTATTTCTCCCACATATCCCAAGCTATGAGCTGCAAAATCATGATAAAGATAATTCCTCCGGGGTTTAATTTCTAAAACCACTCCCTTTAATTCATCTTTTCTCTCTTCAGTCTCCACTATTATATTTGTCTTACAATCATCCAGAATTTTTACCGGCTTAAAAGGGTTTTCCCGGTAATTTTTTACTGTCTGCGAAATTTCTTCCGGAGATATACCTATTATTCTACTTAGTCTTTCACTCAGTTCTTCTAAATCATCTACTTCCGCCGGGATTATAGAAACTACTACTGCCGGACGATTAGTAACCAATAATTCTTCATGGCGATCATAAATCCTGCCTCGCGGGGCATCTTCTACCAGGGAACGGATACAATTCTCTATCGCTCTTTCCTTAAATTCCTCCCCCTTAATCATCTGTAAATACCACAAACTGATAATTAATATTACAAAACAGATGACTACAAATATTGATAACCAATTTAACCGCTGTTTTACATCTTCTGGAATTGTAGAGGATTCCCTCATAATTACTCCTCAATTTAATGGCAAAAGTAAACCAAAGGTGCCAGGCACCTTTGGTTTACTTTTTAATTTTTATTCTTTAATTTCCTGGAAAAGTTTATTTATTGCTAAAAAAATAAAAGGTGCTAGCAGGCTGCTATATAAAGCTTCGGGAAGGATTACCTGTTTTAGGCTCCAGGCCAGGTTATATTCGGTTCCAAAAGCATGTAATAGCAAAAATACTAAAATACTTTGTATAAATGATGCAATAAAAGTTATTACCGGAATAAGAAATAACATATGTTCATGAAACATTTTTTCTTTTAAAATTCCACAGATAAAACCTATCACTGTCTTTGCCAAAGCATTTATTCCTAAGAGGCCGATAGAAAAGATATCCTGTAAAAGGCCGGAGATAAATCCTGAGATAGCTCCTTCTTTTCCTCCTTTCAGCAAGGAAAAAATTACTATTACTATCAATATTAAATCAGGTTTTATCCCTAAAATGGTAACTGAGTTAATAAGAGTAAGTTGAATTAGTAAGGCAACTACAACTATCGCACTTTTAAGTAAAATTATCATCAGCTATCTCCTTATTTAATTGATTAATCAGAAAGACGGATCTTGATATAAAATAAAGGGTGATACTTGTCTAAGATATATTGAGGGGGATTTAACATTTTAACATTAAAATAATGCGCTAACACCAAGACACTAAATTAATTAATATTTTCTACTTCTATTATCGTTTGCTGTTTCCGTTTCCTATTTTGGGTTATTCCAACTAACTACCATATACTTATTAAGCATTATCTATCATCACTTATTACTCTACTTCTTTTAGAGAAGAAACTATTTTCCCTAAAGTCACCAACCAGATAAAGTAAAAAAGGGCTAAAGTTCGAAAAGCCCTGTTTGGCTGCTTAATCGATCTATAAATCCATTCCATTCCGTGTCTTTGCATCCACAATGGTGCCCGCGGTATCCTGCCGGAAAGGACATCAAAACTTCCGCCTACCCCCATACAGACCGGAATATTTAAGCTTTTCAAATTTTTATCAATCCATTTTTCCTGTTTGGGTACACCCATACCCACCAGTAATATATCAGGTTTATTTTCTTTAATCTCGGCAATAATCTTTTCTTCCTCTTCTTTGCTCTTTTCGTTATTGCCATTTTTAACATCTCCGCAATTTTCACGATCTTCACAACTAAAATAACCATGATGAGTTCCGGCTATTTTTATTCCCGGATATTTTTTACTTAAATTTAAAGCGGCCGCACTGGCAACTCCGGGATAAGAGCCTAATAAATATAGGGAATACCCTTTCTCGGCAGCCAATCGGCATGTGTTATGTATTATATCTATGCCGGTTACCCTTTCGGGCAAAGGATAATTTAAAGTTGTGGCAGCCCACAAAATACCCGCACCATCAGGGGTAACCAGGTCCGCGGATTTTAATATGGCCTGATATTCAGGGTCTTTCCTTGCCCGCAATACAGCCAAAGTATCCGGAGTAACAATCTGATGAGGTTTTTTAGAAACTATAAATTCCTCTATTCTTTGAATAGTTTCTTGATTATCTACCTGGTCAATGCCCACCTGAAAAAGTTTTATGCGGCTGGTCAAAATATCGTTTTCGATAATTAATTCCTCTGACCGAACTTTGTTTTTTAGTAGTTCAAAAACCACCCAGCCGAAAGCAGTCAGAGTTAGAAGCAAATAAACATCCTGGTATATAGAAATAATAAAAGCCGAAAAACTTAAGTAGAGGGAAACCCCGATAATAGTTAAATTCGCTCCTTGAGCCGAAAATCCATAAGATTGCAGTTTCTGGCGTAACCTGCTTCCGCTCTCCGAAAATAATGAAGATTTTCCTATACCCGAGCCTGGGCTTTCCTGACTGGCATAATTAGCCACAATAGAATAAGAACTGTCTATAATCGGTACGCCTAAAATTAAAAGAGGAATCAATAAAGTTAAAGCTGCTGTGCTCTTGGATACACCCACAATAGCAATTACTGCTAATATAAATCCAAAAGACATATAGTAGGAAGAAAATTTCCCCCGGGGTATATATTTGATAAAAATAAATGAAATCACCGCCATAATCAAAGACAGCGCTTCTGCTAAAATTAATCCCTGCCTCTGAACGAGGGAGATTACTAAAAAAGTCAGGGAGGCGATGAAGACAATATAGGGAGTGATGTCTCCCAGTTCGTCTGCTTGACCGATAGAATTAGTAATGCTTATCAGCCAGATTACGGTGAGAGGGATAGATAAATAGCTAAGATAAAGATATCCCCCCGATAATGAGGATAAGGAGGAGGGAGCTCGCAAAAATTCTATTTTTACTCCAAAATAAATTACAATTAAAGAAATTAAAACTTGAAATATTAATTTGAGTCCTATGGGAAACTTTTTCTTTCTATCTGCTCTCCCCAGGATGACCATTAGCACACTGCAAATGATAATACCTGCAATTTTAAAGAGTATTTCACTTTCTGACATATAAATATATTTTCCTCTATTAATACTTTTTATTTTTCTTTATTCTTTTATTTCTTTTTTATTCTTATTTTTGTCTTGTCTTTCAGTTTTTGCTGTTTTTAACCTTTTTTTCTGGGTAATCCAATTATTATTATACGACATTAACATCCTAAATTCCTTCTTTTTAAAATAAATTTTTAAAATTAAAAAAATTAGTGAATATTCTCTTTAAACCAGTGAACTGTCCTTTCTAAACCCGCCGAAAAGTCAAACTCGGGCTGCCATCCTAAAACCTCATTGACTAAGCGGAAATCCAGGATATTCTTCCTTAAATCACCTTCTCTGAGGGGACCATAATTTGCCGGATAAGGGAATTTTATAATCTTCTTTAAAAGGGAGAAGATTTCATTTACCGAAATCCCTCTGCCGGTTCCCAGATTGAAGCCCTTAAATTTAATTTCAGCTCCAGCTTTGACTTGAGCTTCGGCTTTGGCTTTAGATAATTTTACCATATTTTGAAGAGCGAGTAAATTGGCTTGGGCCACATCTTCCACATAAACATAATCTCTGATATATTCACCATCACCATTTATAGTAGGAACCTCACCTTTTAGCATCCTTTCTATAAATATAGCGATAACCCCGGCTTCACCATAAGGGTCCTGACGAGGCCCATAGACGTTTCCATATCTTAATGCTACGTAGGGAAGATTATAATTTTTCTGATAAAAATCAAGATAATGTTCAACTGCAACCTTACTGATCCCATAAGGTGATTGTGGCTTGAAAGGGAAATCTTCGGTAATGGGAAAAATCTCCGGTTCTCCATAAATAGTTCCTCCGCTGGAGGCAAAAACTATCCCTTTAATCTGGTGATTAATACAGCATTGTAATAGATTTAAGGAACCCAAAATATTGGTTTGTGCATCAAACAAAGGATCCCTCACTGAAAAAGATACGCTAATCTGGGCGGCTTCATGGCATACATAATCAGGTTTTTCCTGTTTAAAGACCTCAGCCAAACCTTTTTGGTCGGTAACATTTAATTTATAAAACCGGGCTTTCTTATTGACATTTTCTTCTCTGCCGGAAGATAAATCATCAACTATCACAACTTTATAATCATTCTTGATAAGTAAATCCACAATGTGCGAACCGATAAAGCCCGCCCCACCGCTAACTAAAACAGTAGTCTTTTCATTTTTACTTACTTGTTCTTCTCTCTTTTTTAATTTCATGTTTCCTTTCCTTTCTTCCACAAAAGGGAAACAAAGGTGCCAGGCACCTTTGTTTCCCTTTTTTACGCTAGAGCGCTAAAATAAGGGCGATTATGCTGCAAGCGGCGCTTATCCCCCATAAGATAAGCACAATATTCTTATGAGATATCCCCCGGGCTAAAAGTCGGTGGTGGAGATGTCCTTTGTCGGCCTGAAATATAGGATGATGTCCCCGGTATCTCCTCCAGACAGCAAACAAGGTATCAAAAATAGGTAAAGCCAGAATGATAATGGGAATAAAAATAAAAAAGGCATTTCCACTATTTAATACCCACAAAGCCCCTGTGGATGCTAACATGAAACCGGCAAAGGTACTACCGGAATCTCCCAAAAACATTTTGGCCGGGTAGAAGTTAAATCTTAAAAAAGCCAACATACTTCCTGCTAGTGCAATTGATATAAGACTGAGAGTCTCTAAATTTTGTCTTAAGCCTAAAATAAGAAAAGCTACTAGGGCAATAAGGGAAACTCCGCAGGCTAGCCCGTCTAATCCATCTATTATATTGATGGAATTAGTTATTCCTACTATCCAGAAGATTAAAATAGGATAAAGAAGATAACCTAATAAATCAAGGCTTTTCAATTGATTAACAATAAAATTATTTATTAAATCACTGTTGTATGCGACCACTATAAGGGCAGGAATCATTTGAATAATGAATTTGTGCTTGGGAGAAAGATCTACTATATCGTCTACCACTCCTAATAGCAAAATGATTATCCCGCCTATCAAGAGGGCTTTAACCTGTCCTTCTATTTGCACCACAAAGAGAAGGCTCAGTAAAAATCCAAAAAAAATAACTATCCCTCCCAAATTGGGAATAGCTTCTTCGTGTATTTTACGATGACCGGGCATATCCACCATATTCTGTTTTTTCCCTACACGAGCCATATAGGGAGCTAAAATATAAGAAACTATAAAGGCAATAACGCCAACTTCTATATATTTCAAATGGATATTCTCCTGTTTATTAATTCACCAATTGGCCGATTGACCAATTCTCCAATTGACCTATCTACCTATTCACCAATCTGCCAATTTTAAAAATCCTCTTCCTCTAATTTTATATACTAACAAATAATCCATCTTGCAATTTGTATTTTTTATATTTTCTTAACTAACGGTTATCCATCTCGTATCTTATATATTTTTTCTTGATTGATCGACTAAATACATTTTAGCCTATACACTATATGCTATTACTATACGTTAAAATTCATCTTGCAACTTGTAACTTGTAACTCGCATCTTGCACCTTTTCTATCTTTTGACCAATTCCTTCTTTAAATCTTCTATGCAAGCTACCGGCGAAGGGTCAACCTGATTTAATATCGCTAAATAATAGCTCGTCAAGTCGCCTAAGAAAATTAATGAAAACATACGGGCCATCTTCCCTTTGCCTTTAGTGGGGCAAACTATAAATTCGGCTACTTTGTCTTCGATAATCTTGCGGGTAATTTCCCGTCTCTGCTCTACCCGCGAAAACCCTTTTTTGTCTTGCAGATAAACAATTTTAACCTGTCGATTTATACTATTTTCTATTTCATAGCCTACTATTTCGTTATGGTCAAGCTCAGGGAATATATTCCAGAAACAAGGCCATTTACTATTTTCGTTTATTTGGGTCTTCCATCGCATCGCCACTGCCTTAAATAATCCTTCAGAACCGTAAACCAGGGGTAGATGCTGATAGAGGCTCAGAGCTACTTTTTTAGCAAAATTGTTTTTAGTGAGAGATTTAGATCCATATTTTCTGGAAAGTTCCTCTAAAATATTGAGTGTTTCTTCTATCTCACCGCTTCTTTCTTTTATTAAACCCAGCCTCTCTGTCGCCTTTAATACTGGAAAGAATAGATAAGAAATGGCTGCTCGAGGTTGAATCCCTGCCGGAACTTTAATTACCGGGAAGTTATTTTCTTGGGCCAGAACTGCTAATTTGCCCCCTGAAGTTAAAGCGATAACTCTGGCTTTTGCTTCCAGGCATCTCTTTAAGGCAGAGAGGGTTTCTTCAGTGTTTCCCGAATAACTGACTGCGAAAACCAAAGAATTTTCATCTACAAATTTAGGAATATCATAACCGCGAATAACCACAATGGGAATTGATAATTCACCGGCTAAATAATCAGATAGTAGATTCCCGCCAATGGCTGAACCACCCATTCCCAATACCACGATATTTTTAAAATTTCGGGTAGAGTTGGGGGCAGGTAAAAAGTTGGTAGGAATAGAAAACTCTTCTCCTAAACGCAAGGCATCTCGCATCTTCTGCGGAAATTCCTCTAATAGCTTTATCATATTGGCTTTATCCAGCTCAGAAAAATCTCTATCTAGATTTAATATATTTATATCGTTTTTATTTTTTCTTATCTCGACCATAATTCCTCTCCCCTCCCCATATTTTAGCCTATCTCTCTATATTTTATAACATATCACACAACCGTTTTTCAAGCAAGTATAAAAAGGTAAACTTTAGTGCCAGGCACCAAAGTTGCTACTATTCTCTCGACTAAGTTATTAAATGGGCAAGTTTGGGTTCCATCTTCTGTTCCGCTAGTGTTCCCTATATCAACGTAAGTATCAAGGTTATATTCTATTGTGGTGGTTACTGCAGAGCTTTCGTTGCCGACGGCATCGCGGGAAGTGATTGAAATATTATTCTCGCCTTCAGAGAGGTCAAAATCATAAGTCCAGGTAGTGCTAGAATTAAGAAGAACTACTTCTACTTCGTTAATCCAAATAGAAGTATTAGATTCTTTAGTCCCGGATAAAATTTGTGTTGAAATGTTAGTTTGTGAACTTACATCATTTAAAGTTGGCTGGACAGGAGGGGTAATGTCATTTATGGTTATATTCCACTGTACATAATCTTGTAATCCCCCATCACTAACTAATACTTTTACTATTTTCTGGCTGTAATCTCCATAATCAGCAGAATAAGTCCAGCTGCTTTTTGAGCCATCTCCTGAACTGGTAGAATTTGATACTTCTTTTCCGTTTAATAACCATTTACAACTTAATGTTGTTAAGTCAGTATCATGGGCTTGAACTTCAAGTTTAACCAAATCTCCCTCATTAATCTCAATGTTTAGGTTAACAGGGGAATAAGAAAGGATTTGCGGAGGATCATTCACATTAATAACTTCAATTTCAAAACTTTGAGTATCGCTCTCTCTACCATCAGAAATTTCAACTTCTACCAAGTTAATTCCTACTTGCCTATTAGTTGGTGTCCAAATCATTAAACCATTTTCACTATTAATAATCATTCCCTCTGGGCTGAGGGTAAGAAGATAAGTTAGGCTATCCCCATCGGGATCCTTTGCTTCTAACTGATAAGAATATTGATTACTCTCTGTGGTAGTGATAGCAGGTTCAGAAATTATAATCGGTGCACGATTGAAAAAGGGAAGAAATCTCCCAAGCTTTGGCATCCCCCTATTAATATTAAAATAACTAATCCCAATAATAATACAAAAAATTTCTTCATCTCTTAATACGTTCCTTTCTTCGAATATTTTTTGATTCGTTATGAGATATATTAAGATTTGCTTTCAGTATCATTTAATGGGTATCTTGCAACAAATAATAATATGAATATGGAATGCCTCTGGTTCTGAAGGTTCTGAAGGTTCTGAAGGTTTTTATATATTTTATTTTATTCTATTTATCATTTCATTTTCCGAAAATCCTTTCTGCATTATCATGGTAAATCATTCTCAAAGTCTCATCATCGAGATAAAGCCCCCTGTATACAGTGTTGGGGTCAGTTTGTTCCCGGGCTTTTTTGCCCATTATCTTATAAATCGAATCAGGTAAAGTAAATTCCTCTTTTTCTAACATATCGAAATAACTCAATGTAACATCATCAATATAGCTCCTGCTTTTCGCCCGATAAGAGGTGATAACTATATCTGTTCCGAAGTTTATACGGTTACGGTACTTCAACATAAATTCCCGGAAAGCCACAGCATTATAAGAAATTCTAAATAGACTCCCACGCCTTTACAGATGGGGATTTTCCGCTATAATTAAGAAAGGGAAACAAAGGTGCCAGGCACCTTTGTTTCCCTTTCTTAATAGCTTTATGCTAAAATACCTTGAACTATTTATTTATAAAAGATATAATAATCTCATTATGGCAAGAAGAAATAGGACAGAGATAGAAGATAAAAATGCTATTTATCATATAATTGTTAAAGGTGCGGAAGGAATTGACATATTTACTGATGATGTAGATAGAAATAAATTTCTACAACTTCTACAAAAAATGATTACCCCCTACAAAATTCAATTCTTCTCCTATGTATTAATGAATACTCACTTTCACTTGCTTTTAAAAACAGAAGAAGCGAATCTCTCTCAGGCTATGCAATTTTTAAATTCTTCTTATGCCCATTGGTTCAACATAAGACACATCAGAAAGGGTCATCTCTTCCAGGACCGATACAAAAGCCATCTTGTCTTAAATCCCCTATACCTCTATAGTGTGGCATCTTATATTAGCCTAAATCCAGTAGAGGCCGGATTGGTTGATTCCCCTGAAAAATACCCTTGGAGCAGTTTTCAATATTTTCTCTCTACTAAAAATCAAAACAAAAATGTTCCCCTTTGGCTGAACATTCGGGAATTATTAGAACTTTGTCAGACCAATCCAGAAAATTTTATAAATTTCGTAAAAGAAAATATTCAAAAATACGATCCTGAAAAAATCCTCCAAGATACCACTAAAATAACCTCAAATCAAACCCAGAATAAATCACCTAAAAATATAGAAACAATATTAAGGAAAGCAAAAGAACAAATTGGTGACTTAGAAACCAATGGACGGTTAAAACATTTACTTTTATATTTATTGATAAAAGATGGTTACAGGATAAAAGATGTAGCAAATTCTCTACACACGACCAGACAAGGTGCGCTAAAAATTTATAAAAAAAATGCAAAAGAATTTAATTACTGACCGTATTTACCAACTTTGGTTAAATCATATTAAAATAAATCTATTTTCATAAAAAGGGAAACAAAGGTGCCTGGCACCTTTGTTTCCCTTTTGGGAAGAAGTATGGAGATATGAAAAAAAATGTTATTTTTTTTATTATAATAATCCCACTAATTATTCTTCAGGCTATAGTTATAGTGGAGGCTCGTTATGATCCTCGCTTAGAGTGGCAGGTTTTGGAGAGTCCTCACTTTTCAGTCTATTTTTATCTAAATGAGGTTAAAACATCTGATCATAATAGCAATAATAATTCGAACATTACCAGCAATAACAGCAATAGTAATAATATGAAGGGAATAGCTCAAGTGGTGGCTGATATTGCCGAGGAAGCTTACCAACAGGTAAATGCTCAACTTGGCTCACCTGACAAACATCATCATCTGCAAAAGATAGCCATAATTATGGAAGATTTTTCTGATAACACCCTGGGTTTTGCCTCATCCTTCCCTCATCGGGTAATTCGCATCTACCTAACCGCCCCCACTGCTAAATCTTTTGATATGAAATTTATAAGCTGGCTCAAAATGGTAATCACTCACGAATACACTCACCTGGCTCATTTCGAAATGACTTCCGGACCCACAACCGCTCTGCGTGCCCTTTTCGGTCAGATACTAACCCCCAATGCCCTCCAGCCTATGTGGTCCATCGAAGGATTAGCAGTTTATAATGAAACAAAATTTACCACCGGAGGCCGAGGAATAGATTCTCGCTACGATATGTATCTTCGCATGGCCGCCCTGGAAGACCAATTTAACACCCTGGACCAAATAAACGGTTACTACCTTACCTCCTGGCCTGACGGCACTGCACCTTATATCTATGGTCAATCTCTTATCTATTATATTGCTCAAAAATACGGGGAAGATAAAGTTGTTGCTTTGAGTGAAATATTTTGTGAATATCCCTATTTAGGATTTAACTATGCTGTAAGAAGGGCGATAGGCCTGGACCTTGATGAACTATATCAAAACTGGAAAGATAATTTAAAAGAAAAATATCAGCTCCAGAAGCAAAGAATTCTCTCTCAAAAAAATCTTACTCCTTCTCAGCAATTAACTGAATACAATTATTGGGTTGACTACCCACACTGGATTTCTACCCCCGCCCCCGATGGAGATGATGGAAGCAAAATAGCAGTCAGAGTTTATACTCCCCATTCCTATCCATCTATTCAAATTGTCGACCCCTTGAGCCCTTCCTTTCCTTTAACTCTCCGTTCTACTGAAAATCAGACTCCTCAGACTCAGCCCCTGATTAAAAGAGTCTATGGAAGTGGTTCTTCTTTTGACATCACTGCCGACGGTTCAAAAATAATTTATGCTAAATTAAACGACTATGAGAAATTTTATAAATTTTATGACCTTTATTTATTCGACCTTGTAACAGGAAAAGAGACCCGTCTTTCCGAAGGACTGCGGGCTCGCGATCCCAGCTGGTCACCTGACCCTGACCCTGACCCGGATAATCTTCAAATCGTGGCAGTAATTAATCAATCAGGAACAAATAATTTAGCCCTGATTAATTTAGCTTCTCCAAGCCCTATCCCAGGCTCATCAATTAATGAAAACCAGTCCACCTATAAACCAATTACCAAAGAAAATATTATCTATCTAACCGAATTTCGAGATGGTACTCAATTATCTCAACCATCCTGGTCTCCCGATGGGAAAATGATAACCTTTTCTGCCTGGCGTCAGGGTTATCAGGATATATATATCTTAAATCTTGATCCCGAAAATATCGGTAATTCTGACCTCCAACCCATCTCTCATGATAAATCAATTGACCTTAGCCCTTGCTGGTCTCCCGATGGCAAGTATCTTTTCTTTGCCTCTGACCGCACCGGAATTTATAATATCTTTGCCTTCTCGCTGTCCGATAAAAACCTCTATCAGGTAACCAATGTCCTGGGAGGAGCCTTTCAGCCTGCCGTCTCTCCCGATAGCACTCAGCTAGCTTTTATTTCCTATCACGCCACAGGATATGAACTGCACCTTATGGAAGTTAACCAGAACCCAAATTCAAACTCGAATCCAGACGACCCCAATCAGTGGACAGAAATAGAAATAGAACAACATGTTGAACCCCCGATTATGGCTGTGGCTGTGGCAGAACAACAATTCAATAAGGATCTAATAGACCCAAATACTCCTTTAAAATCTAATTATAATTCCAAAAACAATTACCCTATCCATCCTTACAATTTTTTATCCTCCTTCTGGCCACCTACCTATTGGATTCCTGCTGTCCAGCTTACTGAAAACGAACTGGGAGTTGGCTTTTCAACTGAACTGAAGGATGTGCTGGGGTTTCATTCCCTTCCCTTAAGCATTAGTTATGGGCTGCTCAATAATAACCTAAACTACAGCTTCAATTATTATAATTACAGCTTCCTTCCTATTTTTAATTTTTATCTTTCCGGTAATTCTGCTTTAGCTTCCCAAACCCAAACTTCGGCCTCCTGGTGGGAAGAAGGTAAAGCCGGAATAAATATTTTTTTCCCATTTAAAGGGCAAACCACTTCCACCACAAATTCGCGCTCTTACAGACAAACCTTTTCTCTCGGCTACCAATACGAAAAATCGGCCGCTACTGCCGCTACTGACACTACTGACCCTACTGACACTACTGACACTAATGGCACTAATGGCACCGAAACATCATCTCTCTTAAATACTAACCCGCAAAAAATCAGCAGCCTAAAATTGAGCTACTCCTATTCTGATGCAGAAAAATACGGATTCTCTATCAGTCCCGAAATAGGCAACTCCTTCTCTCTAACCTACGAACATGCTGATAAAGTCTTGGGAAGTGATTACACTTTTGATAAATTATTATTTGATGGCAGGAAATTTATTCCCCTGCCTCCCCTTCATCAGGTACTTGCCCTTCGCCTGGTGGCCGGCACCAGCTCTTCAAGTATATTAGAATCAGATTTAGATGAGGAAAAATTTAAATTAGGAGGCAGCTATTCTGCGGATAATCTTAGTAATACCGACACGAACACCTTCTCTCTACGTGGATATAAACCTGGTACCCTCGAAGGAAACAATCTCCTCTTAACCAGCTTGGAATATCGCTTCCCCTTGGCTAACATTGAACACAGCCTTAAACTTGGACCCCTCTCTATTTTTTTAGAAAGACTATCAGGAGTCCTCTTTATCGATATGGGAAACGCCTGGGAAAGCCCCAGCCCTTCTATCTGGCAGAATTTTAAATCAAGTGTCGGAGCAGAATTAAAAGCAGATTTTAACCAAAAATATAATTCTCCTTTTACCCTAAGATTGGGAGCAACCAAAGCCCTTTCTGACCCCAAAGGATATGATATCTACGTCACCCTAGGCACTTCCTTCTAGGAATTATAATAAAGGTAAACTTTAGTGCCTGGCACTAAAGTTTACCTTTATTATTTTTTTAGAGGAGGCCGACTTTGCTATGGTCACCTAAGGTAAATTCGTATATTCGGGGGAGGTCTTTAGAATGATAAATCTCCACTCCTTTTCCGATAAGGCACCCTTGCATTCGTCCCTTTATATTTTCTAATTTGCTTTCTTCTAAAATTACACTGCACTCGATTTCACTCTTTTTTATTTCTACCCTATCAGAAATGGAAGTAAAGGGTCCTATATAGGAATCAACTATCTTAACCTTTTCTCCGATTATTACCGGACCTACTATCTTAGAATTTATAATCTCTGACCCTTTCCCGATTTTTACCCTTCCTGAAATCTGAGACTTCTCATCCACTTTCGCCTCACTAACATCCCTCTCAATATCTTCCAAAATCAAACGATTAGCCTCTAAAATATCTTCCGGTTTTCCGGTATCTTTCCACCAGCCCTTAATAACCTCTGCTCCCACCTTATAGCCATTATCGATCATCCATTGAATGGCGTCGGTAATCTCCAATTCCCCTCTTCCCGATGGTTTTATGCTCTTAATAGCCTGATGAACATTTTCATCAAAAAAATAGACTCCTATTAAAGCTAAATTGCTGACCGGTTCTTTAGGTTTCTCCACTACCCGCACAACTCGTCCCTCTTTCAACTCAGCTACTCCAAATTGCCTCGGGTCGTCCACTTCAGTCAACAACACAAAGGCATTGTAATTCCCTTGAGTAAATGCATCCGCATATCTTTTTACCCCGTTCTTCAGGAGGTTATCCCCTAAATACATTAAAAATTTATCTTCTCCCAAAAAATCACGCGCTACTGATACCGCATGCGCTAATCCCAGGGCTTCCTTCTGTTCGATAAAAGAAATATTCACTCCCCACTTACTGCCATCTTTGAGCCCATTCTTTATATCCTCTCCGGTCTCTCCGATAATTATGCCAATATCTTTTATCCCACAGCCCTTAATTGCCTCTATTGCATAAAATAATACCGGTTTATTGGCAATGGGAATTAAATGTTTGGCACTGGTGTGAGTGAGCGGCCTAAGGCGAGTACCTTTTCCTGCACAAAGAATTATTGATTTCAATTTATCTCCTCCTCTTTTAAAACAATAATTTTCCGATATTTCGGCTTAAAATCCCTCTAGCATCTTTAAACATCCCAGGATTTTTTAAAATTTCTACAAAAATTACAGAATGGTTTTCAAAATTAGCCAACTTTTCAATAATTCCGGCATTTTTCTTAAACAGCCTAAATATATTCTTCAATTCTTTTTCGTTTGTATCCTCATATAATTTTCGAGCCTTTAACCCAAACTTTATTTCCCTCCCAAATTTCTTCTTCAACCGTCTATCATATTCATCCAATCTATTATCCATAATGCATTTTGCTAAAAGCTCTGCCGATTTTAACCCATAATATATCCCGCCACCAGTTAAAGGTTTTACCTGAACAGCTGCATCTCCCACCAAGGCAATATTCTTGTAATAATTTTTAGTTAACCCTACAGGAATCATCCCGGCTAATTTTCCGATAATTTCACCTTTAATTTTAAATTCCCGTAAAAACCCCACTAAATCTTCACGAGCATTTTCCGAAATTACACCCACACGAATAATATTATTACCCTCGGGGATAACCCAAATAAAAAAAGGAATACCTTCTCTAAGATGCACTTGTGCGGTTTTACAACAAAACAAATTCTCTTCTAATTTTATCCTATATTGGACTCCCAAATAAGATTTTGTATAACCTCTTTTTTTATCATTTACGCCATCATTATCATTATTGATAAAATTTATATATTTTCTTACCCGGGACGTTGCCCCATCAGCTCCAATTACTAAATCAGCATAAATCTCATCATCATCATTTGTCTTCAATATATAACCGGTTCTTTCCTCTTTAATCCCTACTATTCTTTTCCTGTACTCCACCTCTAAACCTTCGCTTAAATTTTTATCAAATTTTTCCCGATCAATTACATATGCTACCCCTTCTCGCTTAATTTGAAAACTATCATCTCCATAAAAAATTAATGCACCATCAATTCTATTTATAATAGAACTTTTAGAAAGAGGTAATAAAGTTTTCTCAAAAACTTGCTTTCCCACCAGCCCGGCGCATCTAATCGGTTTTCCCACTTCTTTGTGTTCTTCAATTATCCTGGCACTAAAACCATAATTCTTCAACAATTGAGCTGTATAGCACCCTATCGGCCCAGCACCGACAATAACTATTTCCATCTTTATTTTTATCCCTTCCACCAAAAAGGGAAACAAAGGTGCCAGGCACCTTTGTTTCCCTTTTTAATTTGTCATTCTAAAAAACCTAATGTTTTTTTAAGATTTATTTGTGTTTCTGAGAAATCTCTTTCCGAAAGCTTTCCTAATTTTCGTTCGATCATATTTATTTTAATTGTTTGGATAATCCCGGTTACCAAAGAAGGATATTTCAATCCTCCTTTTTGCCAATCCTGTATTTTTGTATCTCCAGCTAATAGTCGATCAATATTGCTATTAATTGCAGAAACAACTACTTCCTGCCGACGATCATGATAATATTTATCACTAATAATCAAGGCTGGCCGCTTCTTAACTCCCAAACCTTCTGAAAAAATAACTTTTACTAAGACTACGTCTCCCTGTTTATACTTCATTGTAAATATCATCTTTTTTATTATTCCAAACGTCTTTTAATGCAAGATTAATTTGAGTAGTCATTGCCAGTAACTGCTTTTCTTCAGATTCCCGATCTAAACGTTCCCGGATACTTTCCAAGACATATTCTCTAATGGTTTTTCCCTGTAAAATAGCAAACACTTTTAGTTTCTGGTGCTCTTCAGGATCTATATCGATACTAAGCCTATTTCGTGTGGAGCTTTTTTTACCGTTCATCTTTATCACCTCTAACTGTAAATATACAACTTTTTAACATTTGTGTCAAGGCACAATTGTGTTAAAAAGGGAAACAAAGGTGCCTGGCACCTTTGTTTCCCTTTTTCCTCTCCCCTCTTTCATGACAACTCTGTTGTCTGGCACAAAAGTTGTTATTCTTCTATTCTTTCTATGCATCTATACTTTATTATCCGGTTTTAGCTGTTTTATTCCTAATTTCTCATAAACCTTTTTTCTCTTCTGAAACATTATATTTAAAACAGAAACATATTGATCATAATAATCATAAACTTTTGATATTGATTTACCTTTATTTTTCCTCTGCACTCTTCCTATATACTGAATTAATCTTGTCTTCGAAGATGTGGGAAATACTAAGAATAATGTATTTAAAAAAGGAAGGTCAATTCCTTCTCCTATTAATTGCCCTGTGGCAACTAACACCCTTATTTTTTTGTCCTTAAAGTCTCTTAATATTTCTCTTCTTACTTTTTGAGATAAATTTCCGGTTAATACAGAATGTTTAACTTTTTGTCCTAATCTTTGGGAAATTTCTTTACAATGTCCCTTTCTTCCGGTTAACACAAGAATACTTTTATCTAAAGAATATTCACCGATAATATCTCTAGCAATAAGGTTATTACGATTCCCGTCTTTTATTAACAAATCAATGATTTTTTTATATTTTCTAACAGCTTCAAAATCAGGATAAAAGTCTGTATGTCTTATTTCTAAGATACTATCAACACCTTTTAGTTCGCTTGAAATTTTATCTGGGTCGATTCTATGAATAATTTCACCCATATAGAAAAACATTAATTTTTGCAACTTATCTTTTCTAAAAGGGGTAGCAGTTAAACCTAATAGATATCTGGCTTTGAACTCTTTTACTACTTTTTGGAATGTATTCGCTGGCACCCTATGACATTCATCAACAATAACATAACCTATTTTATCGATTATTATTTTTAAGTTCTTTCTAACAAGTGACTGATAGGTGGCTACAGTGATTTTCTTTCCAATCTTTTCCTTTCCTCCTCCAATTATGCCAATATCATCCTTTTCTATTTCCAGGACATCTCCGATTTTTTGAATCCATTGAGCCAACAATTCCTTTGTATGAACAATAATCAAAGCCCTCTGTTTTCTGTATACTAATGAAGCTAAGGCAATTATAGTCTTCCCGTAACCTGGAGGGGCTTCCAGAATACCCACATCATTTTTTAAAATTTCATGTAAGGCTTTCTTTTGGTAATTATAAATCTTAAATCTACATCTAAACGCTCGATTAGGAGTTTTGATACTTTTATCTTCAATTTGAAATAGCATCGAATTTTGAAACAAATATCTTTTTATATTTTTTAAAAATCCTCGGGGAATAATATAATTACCCTCTTTAGAATTTAGGCAGTATATCATTTTGGGAGTATCCCAGGTAGAAAATCCTTTCGCCTTTTTATCATAAAAAATAGGATTATGTATAACCAAATTTTTCCTTAAAAATTGATAAAACTGCCGATCTGTATCTTTAATAGGAATTGAGATGTAATTAGAAATGGTAATCCTGAGGGATCTTTTTTCTGATATAGGTGATTGCAAAGATTGTGATGCATCTCGAATCAATGATTGAGGCAGGGATTCATATGGAGATACTGATGGATATAAAAAGGTATCTTCTGAAAATTTTTCAATAAACAGATCAATATCAATTTCACTAATTTTTCTAATAACACTTAAGAAATTCCATTGATTAATATAAGGTATATATCTATCATCTGGATCAAGAAATAAAGTATTTCCTTTTTGCCGGGCATGGTATTGTAGGGGTAAAGCAATTAGATTTCCTAATCCTCCCTCCTGCAAAAAATCCTGATTGGGAAAAATTCGATCAAATCCACTTTTATCTCCACTAATGCCAGTAATGCCAGCCTTTTCAAGAAGTGTAAAACCAAACTCCCTTACTTTTGCCGCACTAATCGACTGAGAAAAAAATATCCATAAATGTGCTCCATTGCCTGATTTTGATCTCTCTAAATAAGCTGGTAAGTCAATGCTTTGGCATAATTTTAATAAAATTATCGAATCCTCAAACCAATTTCCTTTATCAAAATCAAAAGCCAAAAAATTCACTCGATCATCGAGTTGAATAGGATAGATTCCGATAATAATATCTCCTCTTAAATGTTTTTCTATCCAAAAATCATCCAAAGGAATATATTCCTTATTCCCGCATTTCTCACACGGTTTTCTGCAAATCTGAGGAATCCACTCATTTTTGCATACTGGAGAATAACCTTTTTTCCCAGTCTTGCGGCTTACCCAATATTTAGCAAATACATCTTCTCTTCCCTTGAAAAGATTGCGAAATATACTTATTTTCTCTTTTTTATCTTTTGCACATAAATGAAGCATATCAGACATTAAATATGTACCAACTACTTAATTTAATATTTTATTTAAGTATTTAATCCTTCAAATGACAAGTTTGGTGCCTGGCACCTTTTGTTACACTTGTCTTTTCGTCTTAACCCAGTTTTTCACATCCGAGAAAGGATATCTTTCAAAAATACCGAAACAAGGAAGTCTCTTTATCTTCAGTTTCGAGAAAACAGGTGTATAAATACCGCAAAGAAACTTTGTCAGATTTAATATAGAAAAATACTCTCCTAAAGCTCCGATAAATTCATTGGTAATCTCTTCAAAATCAAAATCGGAAAGGGGGCTCAATTCTGTTGAGTTTTTAATAACTACCTTCCCACTTTTACAGAATGAACAATGGCCACAATGATCCTTTCCAATATTTTCTCCAAAATATTCCGCGAGTCCCTTAGAAATACACGAATCATTTTCAAAAAATCTTATCATATGGTGTATCCTCTGAATCCCATGTTTTTCCTTGCTTTTAAATAAATTATACATCTTCTCGGTAATTTTCTCAATACTGAAATCCTTAGTCTTTATGCCATAAACTTCAATTGCCTGTTTTGCCTGAAGCTCATTAATCCACCCCTTTTCTTCAAAATAGTCCAAGGCGGTAATAATGCGTCTACGATCCGTATTATAGTTGTTCATGATTCCCTGAATATCAACATAAGTCCATGTTTTCTTGGTAGAGCACTGTTTGCTAATAGCTGTAACAAACTGTTTCCTTTCCTTTTGAAAATTGTTAATGATATTTGCCGGTTGTTGACAATTATATTTAAAAGAATATTCCTCAAAATAAGTGGATTTCGGAGTGATAATACCTTCCATATCAAGGTAAACGAGTAGTGTTTTTAAGGGAAGTATCCTGATGTTAAGCTCATTCGAAAGGGCCTTTAATTTGACTTCCCAGATGAATCCGCCATTATGTTTTATCATGTAGACCAGTTTAAAAATAGAGTCTTTCTCCGGTGTATCACCATAAATGAAATTTTCCAGAATATTAACATTATCCCCGTTTGCCAGAAGTTCACAGAAAGATTTTTCTCCATCTCTTCCGGAACGTCCGATTTCCTGACTGTAACTTTCAATGCATTTTGGCAGATCATAATGAATTACCCTACGAATATTCTCTTTGTCTATGCCCATTCCAAAGGCAATTGTGGCGACAATACAGTCCAATTCTCCGTTCATAAAGCGGTTCTGAATCAGTTCCCGTTCTTCGTTCTTCATTCCCGCATGGTAAGGATGTGCATTGATTTTATTTAAACAAAGCAGGTCTGCAACGTCCTCAGCAGTTTTCCGTAATGTAACGTAAACGATAGTAAGATCTTCAGGTGATTCTTTGATTCTTTTAAGAAGTTTTTCGCCTTTTTCAGATTCATTTGTGGGGGTTATCTGTAAAAAAAGATTTTCACGGTAAAATCCGGTAATTGTAACATTTTCACTGGGAACATTCAGTTTGCGGCACATATCATTGACCACCAGTTGTGTTGCAGTGGCAGTCAGTAATAGTACCTGTTTTATTTCGAATTCTTTCTGATAGACCGGCAGTTTCAGATATTCAGGCCGAAAATTGTGCCCCCATTCGGAAATACAATGAGCTTCATCAATGACCAACAGAGAGATATTCATTTTCTGAAGATGATAGCAAAACCGTTCATTCTTAAAACGTTCCACTGAAATCATTAGTATTTTTAATTGTCCGTTTTTTGCTTTTTTAAGAACTTCATTGTATTCTTCTCTGTTAAGAGTCGAATCCAATCGAGCAGCAGAAATATTGTGCTCCAAAAGAAAATCGAGTTGATCTTTCATTAGGGAAAGTAAAGGAGAGACAACCAGAGTTATTCCAGGCAAGAGCATTGCGGGTAATTGATAGCAGAGAGATTTACCGGCACCGGTAGGGAAAATTGCTACAGCGGATTGTCCTTTCATTAATTTCTGAATTACTTCTTTCTGTCCCTTTTTAAAGGAAGTGAATCCAAAATGCTTCTGTAATTGATTTTCCAACATAACTCCTTCATCAAGCTGACACCTCTTAGTAAGCATTTTGGCGATTATCAGAAGATATCATAAAGACTATTTTATCTCTATCCTCAATCTCATAGAAAAATCTGTAACTGCCTATTCTGTAGCGCCAGGTATCCGGCTTATAGGTTACGAGCTTTTTTATATTTTTACCGAAATAGGGGTTTAGTTTTAGTTGAGGGTAAACATAGTTAAGAAGTTTTTTCTTTATCCGTTCCTGCTGTCCGCTAAAATCTTGTTCAAGTCCCTTTAGGAATTGATCAGTCTCAAATATTCTAAACTTATTCAACGAATTTG
>ASPC01000022.1 GCA_000405345.1 Atribacteria bacterium SCGC AAA255-N14 | reverse complement strand
AATTTCTTGAGGGAAGCGTATTGAAAACCTTTGATTTGGTCGTGGCTAATCCTATGTGGAATCAAGATGGCTATAACAGTGAGTTTTATGAGTCTGATACATTCAATCGCTTTAATAATGGTTACCCACCTGCAAGCTCTGCTGATTGGGGATGGATCCAGCTTATGTTTGCTTCATTAAACAAAAACGGAAAGGCTGCAATAGTTCTGGATACTGGCTCTGTTTCAAGAGGTTCAGGAAACAAAGGAAGTAATAGAGAGAAGGAAATCCGCAAGGCATTCGTAGATAGTGACTGGATAGAGGCAGTTTTGCTTTTGCCCGAAAATCTATTTTATAACACAACTGCACCAGGAATTATCTTAATACTGAACAAAAACAAGCCAAAGGAAAGAAAAGACAGGATTATGTTGATAAATACCTCTTTAGAGTTTGAAAAAGGACGACCTAAGAATTTCATACCAGATGATAAGATTGAAAAAATAGCTAAGGCGTTTCATGATTGGAAGAACATAGACAAATTTACAAAAATAATCAGTAACGAAGAAGTCGGGGGAAACGATTATAATTTAAGCCCTTCAAGATATGTTGGTAATGGTAAGGAAGAAGAATATCGGAATGTTGATGAGATACTTGTTGAGCTGGCAGAACTTGAAGAGGAAAGAGAAAAGACAGACAGAGAGCTTAACGAGATAATGAAAAAGATCACACAAAGAGGATTCTTAAAGGAAGAATGAAAACCAAAGCAATAATAGAAAACGGTTTCAAAGAAACAGAAATCGGATTGATTCCTGAGGATTGGCAAATTAAAGAATTTGAAGAGTGTATCGATAAAGAAAGAATATCAAGAGATATTAAAATTCCTCAAGGAAAATATAAGAAAATGGGTAGATATCCTATTGTTGACCAAGGAGTTAATTTTATTGCAGGTTACACAGATGATAAATCTAAGTTATATTCTGGGTGTTTACCAGTGATTGTCTTTGGAGATCACACAAGAATCTTTAAATTTATCAATTTCTCTTTTTCTTTAGGTGCAGATGGGACAAAATTAATTCAACCCAAAGATTCCTTGAATCCGAAATATTTCTATTATTATTTGTGTAGCTTGGCAATAGAAAGTAAAGGGTATAATAGACACTATAAATATTTGAAAGAGAAATTTATAGCTTTTCCAGAAAAGCCAGAACAACAAAAAATTGCCTTTATTCTCTCAAAAATCCAGCAGGCTATTGAACAACAGAATAGAATAATTGAAATAACAAAAGAATTAAAAAAATCGTTGATCTATAAACTTTTTACTAAAGGTTTGCATGGCGAAGAACAAAAAGAAACCGATATTGGTTTGATGCCGAAGAGTTGGGATGTAAGAAAAATAAATGAATTTGCAAAAATAAAGTATGGAAAACAAAAGCCAAAAATAATAGGTCAAATTCCAGTGGTCGGCTCTAGCAGAATTTACGCATGGTGTGAAAAACCTTTGATTAATTTCCCTACATTAATTGTAGGAAGAAAGGGTAATGCCGGAGCTGTTCATTTATTTTTAGAACCTTGCTGGCCATCCGATACTACTTTTTATCTTGAATGGAAATCAGAAATGGTTACCCCCAAATTTCTTTATTACTATATGTCAATAAATCAACTCTCAGGCGAGCATGCAAAAACAACAATACCAAGCTTACAACGTCAGGATTTGGAAAACTATCGATTTCCTCTCCCTAATATAAGTGAGCAATTGGATATAATAAAGGCAATAGATAAAATAGACAAAAAAATTTCCCAAGCTGAATCCAAAAAACAAACCCTTCAGGATTTATTTAAGACTCTACTTAATCAATTAATGACGGGAAGAATTAGAGTAAATAATTTTGATTTTGAGGTTAAAGAAAATGTCTGAACGGAAAATAGTTCAGGAGCCATTAATAAAATATGCAAGGCAGATTGGCTGGACTTATCTAACCAGAGATGAAGCCGTTGCCTTAAGACAAGGCGAGGCAGGATTATTCTTTTATAATATCCTTAAAGAGCAGTTGATGGATCTAAATAAAGGAATAATCAATAATGAGAAAGCTAATGAAATCATCAAGCGGCTGGGAAATATAAAGAGTTCAATAGAAGGCAATCAGGAAATCCTTCAATATCTCAAAGGCGAGAAATCTGTTTACTATGAGAGGGATAAACGGGAGCTAAATATAAGATTTATTGACTTTGGAAATAACAACAACCAGTTTCATGTAACAGATGAATGGCAATACACCAACGGTAAATTTACCAACAGAGGAGATGTTATATTCCTGATAAATGGTATTCCTGTAATAATTGCAGAGACAAAAAATGCCAACAAGCGGGAAGGAATTGAAGAAGGAATTGCCCAGATAAGACGCTACCATTCTGAAACACCCGAGATGATGGCCTCAAACCAGATATTTGATGTCACGCATCTGCTTGATTTTTATTATGGAGTAACCTGGAATCTTGACAGAAAAGGACTTTTTAACTGGAAGGATGTTGAAAAAAGGAATTTTGAGAAGAAGGTCAAGACTTTCTTCGATAAGGATCGTATATTGCAACTTATAAAGGATTATATTATCTTCTTCCGGAAAAATGACATATTATCCAAAATAATTATGCGTCAGCACCAGACAAAAGCAGTTGAAAAGATAGTTAATAGGGCATTGGAGGAGGAAAAGAAGACAGGACTTATATGGCATACACAAGGTGCAGGTAAAACCTTCACCATGATTGTAGCAGCAGAAAAAATATTGCAGCAGCCAGAATTTGAAAAGCCCACTATTATAATGCTCGTTGACAGGAACGAATTAGAAAGCCAATTATTCGGAAATCTCGATGCCTATGGTTTTAAAGAAGGCAAAGGAATGAAAATAGCAGATTCCAAAAAGGAATTGCGAGAACTTCTCTCTTCAGACTACCGCGGGCTTATAGTTTCAATGATTCACAAATTCGAAGGCATGCCAAAAGATATCAACAAAAGAAATAATATTTTTGTGCTGATAGATGAAGCACACAGAACTACTACCGGCGACCTAGGCAATTACCTTATGGCTGCACTTCCCGATGCAACCTATTTTGGCTTTACCGGCACGCCAATTGACAAGATTCTTTATGGCAAAGGCACGTTCAAGATATTCGGCAAAGAGGATGAAAAAGGATATCTGGATAAGTATTCCATTGCTGAATCAATCGAAGACGGGACAACAGTTCCTTTACACTATACACTTGCCCCAAGCGAGATAAGAGTGCCTAAAGAAATGCTTGAGAAGGAATTTTTTGCATTGATGGAAAAAGAAGGCATTAGTGATGTAGAGGAATTAAACAAATTATTAGATAAGGCAGTAAGTCTGAAGAATTTCCTAAAATCCGAAGACCGTGTTAAGAAAGTTGCTGAGTTTGTAGCTAAGCACTATAAGGAAAATGTTGAACCTATGGGTTATAAGGCATTCCTTGTTAGTGTGGATAGAGAAGCGTGTGCTTTGTATAAAAAAGAACTGGATAAACATCTTCCTTCTGAATATTCCATAGTTGTTTATAGTCAGGCTCAGAATGACGAGCCATTCTTAAAAGAGCATTATTTAAGCGAATATAAAGAGCGGGAATTAAAGGGCAAGATTTTCCCAAACAAGACAAAGATGCCAAAGATACTGATAGTTACTGATAAGCTATTAACAGGATATGATGTCCCCATTCTTTATTGTATGTATTTGGACAAGCCCATGAAGGATCATACTCTTTTGCAAGCCATAGCCAGAGTTAACAGGCCTTATGAGGATGAAGATGGTTTAAAGAAACCTGCGGGATTTGTTCTTGATTTTGTTGGTATATTTGAAAGACTCGAAAAGGCGCTGGCTTTTGATTCAGATGTTGTGGCAAGTGTTATCAAGAACATAGACATATTGAAATCAACTTTTGAAAGCCTGATGAAAGATAAAGCCAGGACATATCTTGAATTGATAGGACATAGATTTGATGATAAAACGGTTGAAAGAGCAATTGAAATTTTTAGTGATAAAGACAAGAGAGAAGATTTTTATAAGTTCTTTAAGCAGCTTGAGATGCTTTATGAGATTATTTCACCGGATAAATTCTTAAGGGATTATATAAATGATTACTGGAGAATTTCTTATCTTTACAGCATTATTAGAAATGCCTTTGCCAAAAGGATTCTTCTGGATAAGGAGTTGATGCGGAAGACCTCTGACCTGGTCAAGAAGCATGTCTATTCAACAGACATTTCCTCCACTCTTCCGATTTATGAAATAAAAGAGGATACTCTTGAGGTATTAAAGAAAAGCGATAAGTCTAATAATGTTAAGATAATTAATTTAAGAAAAAGCATTATTAAGTTTATTGATGATAATCGGGATACCCAGCCATATTTGATCTCCATAGGTGAAAAGGCACAGACTGTTATTGAGCTGTATGATGACAGACGCATTATGACTCTTGAAGCTTTAAAAAGATTAGAAGAAATTATCAGAGAGATTAATCAGGCACACAAGGAGCAGACTGAAAAGAATTTTGATGTTAATACTTTTACGATTTTCTGGTTATTTAAGAAGAGCGGAATTTCAAAGCCAGATACACTGGCAGTAAAGATTAATGGCATATTTGAAGATTATCCCAACTGGAGATTAAACAGTGAGGAGAAGAGAGAGCTAACCACACAGTTGTATAAGATACTACTGAAAGAAGAAAATAAAACAAAGGCTGTTGAACTTGTTGAGAAGATTCTGAAACTGGAGAGAAGATAAATGCCAATGCTTCTAAGTAAAAATAGAGAATGTCTGAACCAATCAGATGAGGCAGAGAAGTTTAAATCAAACATTTTTAAATGGGCAGAGAAACTGGATGTTGAGCCAAAAGAGATACATTTGCGTTATATGAAAAATAAGTGGGCATCATTATCGCAAAATGGGAGATTAACATTTAACACTAAACTTCTTGAAATAGAGAGAGAACTTTGTGATTACGTAATTGTTCATGAACTGCTGCACATGAAAGTCCCTAATCATGGCAAATTATTCAAAAGTCTGATGTTTGCTTTCTTGCCGGATTGGGAGAAATACAGTGAAAGGCTGAAGGTAGATAGGTGAGTAAAGCTTTAAAACCAGATTATCTTGGACATCGCAAGAGAATAAAGGCAAAGTATAAAAGCGGTGGGACAAAAGGATGGCTTGATTACGAGGTGTTGGAATTTGCTTTATCCTTTGCCATTCTCAGAAAAAACACTAAGTCTATTGCAAAGCAGTTGTTGTCTGAATTCAAAACACTCAATGGTGTATTGGATGCTGACAGGAAAGAACTGGAAAAAGTTTGTGGTATTTCCGAACATAGTGCCTTGTTTCTCAATTTTTTAAAAGACATTTCAGTAATTTACCTTGAGAAAGGACTCTATAAAAAAGATTTAGTTTCTTCACCAGATGTTGTCTATGATTATCTGAAAGCTTCTTTAAAAGGAGCAGCTGATGAAGAGTTTAAAGTTATGTTCTTAAACAGCAGAAATCGTCTGCTGGCAGTTGAGACTATACAAAAAGGAACGGTTAATAAATCAGTAGTATATCCCAGAAAAATTGTTGAACGGGCATTACACAATCATGCGACAGGCGTTATTATTTCACACAATCATCCGGGAGAATCCTTAAAGCCATCAGAAGATGATTTCAGTATAACAAAGGCTATAAAAGTTGCCCTCAGAACTGTGGATATTGTTTTATTGGACCATATTATAATCGGCGGGAATGGTTATTTTAGTTTTAAAGAGAATGGGGTCTGCAATGATTTTAAGTAAGTTTAATCTGAACGTAAAGTTAAGAGGTTAGTCTATATGAATGAAAGAATAGAAAAGTTAAGACAGGAAAGCTTAGATACTCAACCTTATATTTCTATCGAGCGAGCAAGTTTAGTAACCGAGGCGTACAAGAGTTATGATGGAACAGTTTCAATTTCCGTTCTTCGCGCCTTAGCTTTTGAACATGTTCTGGAAAATAAAAGTATATGTATTGGTGAAGGAGAGCTAATTGTAGGAGAAAGAGAGGAGCGTCCCCAGGCAACTCCTACCTTTCCGGAATTATGCTGCCATACTCTTGAAGACCTCGAAATGATTAATAATCGAGAGAGATTTTTTAAATAATAAACTTAAAGCACTATATTAATACTTTTGATTTTCATCTAATAGGTTCAGCACTAAAGAGAGGAAAGGGATAGTTATTCACAAAAAGTAAATGGTTTGACTCCGGAAAAATACAAAAGGTTTAGATATATCTACTTCGTTACAATAACGAAAAACTGTTAGTTCACTTTTAAAACATAACTTACAAATTCAAACAAATTCTTTACAAATTTAAAATAATATGATAAAATTACAAACAGGTAAGAGGTCATACCAGCTGATAACACACTACATTTTAAAATTATTATCCTATAGGTAATGTTAAAATGAGCTTTAAAACAATAAAAAGGGAATCTAATTTAGAAGTAATTGTCCAACAGATAAAAGACCAAATAAAAAAGGGTATTTTAAAGCCCGGAGAAAAATTACCATCAGAAAGGAAATTAGCCGATCAATTAGGAGTAAGTAGAGCATCTGTTAGAGAAGCCGTTCAAGCTCTTGCATTTTCAGGTTACCTTGAAATAATTCAAGGTAAAGGAACCTACATTTTAGAGATGGCTACCAGATATGATGAAATCGTTAATTTTTTTTCGGAATTCTCTAATTATTCTTTAGATTATCTCATGGAAGCAAGAATTATGTTAGAAGGTGAGTTTGCACGATTAGCAGCTTTAAATGCAAGCCAGGAAGAAATCGATTTAATTGAAAAGATTTTTAATGAAATTGCTAAATCTAAGAATTTAAATAGTTTTGTCGTTAAAGATTTGGAATTTCATTTAACCATAGCTAAAGCAACCCATAATCCCTTCATGAATGGATTAATGAAAATTATAGGAGAGATGCTATATAAAGAAACTCGGAAAATTATTGAAATATCCAAAGATACCAGGGTAAATACCATTGAAACTACCAGGAATTTGGTTCTAGCGATTAAACAACGAAATGCCGAACAAGCGAAAGAATGGATGAGCAAACATATTAGGAATATTAAAGCATCTTTAGAATAAGACTAATCTCATTAGTGGTGAGCATATTGATTCTTTTTTATAAATAAGAAAGAAAACTATGTTAGTTAAATTTTAAAAGTGGACTATTTAAGAATCAAAAGTGGACTAAATTAAGCTCACTATTTTTAACTTTTTGTATACCTAAAAAATTATCTCTATGCCAGAATCTTACTTCAGATACACCAGATTATTTATTTGGGCTAATCCGAAGTTGTTGGATAAGTTCTTCCGGATAGTTGGTTATTACTTCTTTATCATGAGCTTTTTTCTTTGGCCTTAAAAAATAAAAATTATTTCTTTTTACTCGGTCGATTATGGTAGGCAAAGATACTTTCTGGCTATATTTTTGTTCTAAAAGATCTTTTATGTCACTGTAGTTGTAATACTTAATCGGTACTTCTTTTACTTTGATTAAATCTTTTTCGATCTTTAGTTCTTTTACAATATTTTTCTCGATTAATTGTTATTAAGAAAGATTTTAGTAACCGGAGTAAAAAGTTATCTAAAAATAAAACTTCAGGAAATAAGGAAATATTATTCTGATTAGGAATATATAGAGATAGGGATAAAGAATGAGCATGTTTATCTATTTATGATTATTCCTCCAAAGTATGCCGTATGTAAAGTAATAGAAACTATCAAAAAGAATACCAGCAAATCTCTCAGTAGGAAGTTTGCTTTCTTAAAGAAAGTAATATATTGGGATAGAAAATTGGAACTATTAGAAAAATTAAGAACACGCATTAGTTCTATAGCGTCTATTTTAACCCAACTTAAAGAAAACGACGAAATAGTTGAACATCTAAAAACCATATCAGGTATAGGTGAGTTTTTTGCTATGTTAATTAGGCATGAGATAGATAGAATTGACCGTTTTCCCGCCTTAGATAAATTATGTTCCTATGCTGGGCTGGTGCCTTCTACTTATTCTTCCCCCGGGGGCAAGACCTATCACACATAATCATAAAACAAGGGAATAAATACCTAAGGTAGGCCTTAATTGAAGTAATAATACTAGCAATCAGAAAAGATGCCCAGATAAGAAGCTATTATTATTCGATGAAGGCTAAGAAAGGCTCTAATTCAGCTAAAGTTGCTACCGCCAGAAGGTTATTGAAGATTGTCTATCAGGTTTGGAAGGAGAATAAATTTTACAGAATCGAGTCATTAGGGACCGCTCTGCTTACCACCTAATGTCCCAGCTTATGAGGAGCGTTCTTAAAAAGGGAGGGTCCTCTATCAAACAATTTTTATGATGCGTGCTATAAATAAGCATGAATAGAAGGATGATCAAAGATCTAAAAGATGTGGAGAATAATTATAAAAAGTCAATGTGACCCCATAGAAAATAAAACTTGCATTTGGCTTTCATAGAAGGAGGGAATTTAAACTAAATATGATTTATAAAGTTTTAGGAAAAACAGGATTAAAAGTATCTGTTATCGGCTTTGGTGCTTCTCCTTTAGGGGCAGAATTTGGTTCTATTGTACCGGAAGAGGGCAAACGAGCAGTAGACTACGCTATAGACCAAGGAATTAATTATTTCGATGTTTCTCCTTATTATGGAAGAACCTTAGCAGAGAAACGATTGGGTGAATTTTTAAAGGGAAAGAGAGATCGGATTATTCTGGCTACTAAAGTAGGCCGATACGGTATCTCTCTTCCAGATGGATTCGATTTCTCTGCCCGGAGGGTTATAAAATCAGTTGAGGAAAGTCTGCAACGTCTAAAGACTGATTACATTGATGTATTTCAAATCCATGATATAGAATTTGGGAAAAGGAAGCAGATTACAGAAGAGACTCTACCGGCTATGCTTCAACTAAAAAAGAAAGGGAAAATTCGCTTTGTTGGAATTACTGGTTATCCCTTAACACCACTTAAAGAGGTAGTGGAAACTCAGGAGGTTGATACCGTACTTAGCTATTGTCGTTATAATTTACTGGATACTACTATGGATGATGTTTTAACTCCAGTAGTAAAAAAGAAAAGTATAGGTTTGATTAATGCATCACCTTTACATATGCGTATTCTTACTGAAAAAGGAGCACCAGATTGGCATCCAGCTCCGGAAAAAGTGTTAAAAGGTGCAAAGGAAGCTATACAATTTTGTCAAGGAAGAAAGGTGAATATTTCTGATTTAGCTTTACAATTTGCTTTTTCGCATGAATATGTAGCTGTAACTTTAGTAGGTATGAGTAAAGTTAGGCATGTAAAAGCCAATCTTAATAATGTAGGAGTAAAACCGGATCCTGATTTGTTAAAAAAAATTAGAGAAATAATCAAACCGGTAACTAATATTTACTGGAAAGAAGGTCTACATGAGAATAATGATCCTGGAGCTACAGAAAAGCGGACTTGAGGAGTATAACTCAACAAAAAGAAAAAAAAGAATAAATAATTATAAATAAAGTGAGTAAAATAATGGACAAAAAGAAGAGGTCATTTAGAGTAGATGCCCATCAACATTTTTGGGTTTATAATCAGAAAGAATATAAATGGATTGATGTATCTATGGTTAAATTACAGCGGGATTTTCTCCCTCCTCATTTAAATAAGGAATTAAAAAGAAATGGTATTGATTTTTGTATAACTGTGCAGGCTCGGCAGACCTTACAAGAGACTAAATGGCTTTTGGAATTAGCTCAGAATAATTCTTTTATCAAAGGGATAGTAGGGTGGGTTGATCTTAAAAGCAATTCTGTGGAAAGAGATTTGGAACAATTTACTGCTTATAAGAAATTTAAAGGAGTTCGGCATGTCTTGCAGGATGAAAAAGATGACCGCTATATGCTTAATTCAGATTTTAAAAAAGGAATAAGTCAGTTAGAAAAATATGGCCTTACTTATGATATATTAATCTATCCCCGACACATTAAATACGCTTGTGCCTTAGTTAGTGAATTCCCTCAACAAAAATTTATAATAGATCATCTGGGCAAACCCTTAATTAAAGAGGGCAAAATTGAAGCATGGAAGAAAGATATGCAAGAATTAGCTAAAGCAGATAACGTGTTTTGTAAATTGAGCGGCATGGTTACAGAGGCTAATTGGAACAGTTGGAAGCAAGAAGATTTTGTACCTTATATGGAGACTCATAAAACTCACTGTTATAGCCATCTTGATTCCACATAGGATTAGCCACGACCAAATCAAAGGTTTTCAATACGCTTCCCTCAAGAAATTTTGGGTTACGGAGTGTATCTCCTATTGCAATGTTGCCTTCCATATCGTGAATAATCATATTCATCTTTGCCATTGCATAAGTAACGTAATTCTGCTCCTGTCCGTAAAGCCTCAAAGGTTTTGAAATCTTCTTCTCTTTTTCCTTAAGGGCAAGTTGGGATTTAACAAGTAATCCTCCCGAACCACAGGCCGGATCATAAACCTCTTGACCTTGCTCGGGATCCAAAATATAAGCCATAATCCAACCAACTTCTTTGGGAGTGTAAAACTCTCCTGCGCTCTGCCCCTGCCCTTCTGCAAACTTGCGAAGCAGATATTCATATGCCCTCCCAAGAATGTCAGATTCAGCATCTTTTAAGCCAAGCCTGTTCCTGCTAATAATCTCTATCAAACTGCTTAACTTACCATCATCTATTATTCTCTGCCCGCTTACAGTGGCATTAAAATCAACTATGTCAATTACCCCCTGTAATTTCGGATTTTCTTTTGCTATCGCGCGAATTGCATCCGTCAATTTCTCTCCGATTTTGGTTGTCTGCTTTCTGATTTGTTGCCAGGCTGCCTGTTTTGGAATAAAGAATCTCACCAGATTATGGTCTTTTGAAACAATCTCCAATGCGGTTTCCCCATCACCAAATTCTTCAGAAAGTCTTTTAATCTCATCCTCAAAAACATCAGAAAGTCTTTTCACAAAAACCAGGGGTAGGATGTAATCCTTGAATTTTGGAGCATCCACAGCTCCCCGAATACTACAAGCAGCATTCCATAACCATGTTTCAAGAGTTTTAATGTCTAACATATCTTAACCAATCTCCTCAAAATTTAGTAAGTTTTCTATACTGATTTACACATAATTCGCAATACGATTACCAACAACTTTAATTAGAAGATTTTCTTTTTCCTTTTTTGCTCCCAATCTCTCTAACTCCTTGCTATAGAAATCAAAACCGTGCCTTATCATAATATTTTGTTGCCTTACTTTCCTCCTAAATAATTTTATCTGTCTATCTGTCCATCTAGTATGAATATAATAATCTTTATTTGTCTGCCTTCCCCTGGGATTATAATTATCAAAGGTTTGATTTAGAGGACGATATCTACAGTCGGCAATTTGAACATTCCATCTTTTACATTGCTTAAGTTTCTTCAACATTTCATAATAATCAGGTTCGTAGTTGTAAATCATAAAAACATAAATATCTTTGGCAGGATAACCAGCATCAACAAGCATATCAATTTGCTTCTTAATTATCTTGCACTGATTATACCCATGGTCCCAAGCAATTCTTGGATTGTGAAATCTGGCTTTTTTTAACAATTTTGCAAGTTCTGGCGTAAGCAGCCTTCCATCTATCCCACATTGGCTTTCCGAATAAACAACTCTGTTGTTATGCTTGGCATTCATCAACTCTTTCAGAATATCTTTAATAAATGGATTAGCTAATAGGTTATTATCGTAAAATATTATTCTATTACTGCAAATCTCTTCCTTTATGCTTTCCTTGTAAGTAAATTCAGGTTCAATTTTCCAAGTGCCGCAGAACTTGCATCTTCTTACACAACCTCTAGAAGTGTGAACTATTTGATAGTCCACATCCACTAAATCATATGCAGGCTTACACTTCTCAGCTTCTTTATCAACGCCTATAAAGACCTCATCACATCCAGATTTTTTACAATGTTTAGGCATTAAAGAAGCATATATACCACCAATTATAACCTTGGCTTTAGGATAACTTTCTTTATAGAATCTTACACTCTCCCAAACATAATCAGCCCAATAGGTAAAAAGAGAGGTTATCTTGATTTGGTTAGGATAAAAATCTGGAAAATACTGATTTCCTCTAACCAACTCAATTTCATCGCCTCTTTTTCTATGGTAACTCGCAAGTTTCAGTAACCCTATTGGCAAAAAGTCTCTATGGTTTTTACTTTTAGAGGGTATCGGAAAATTAGGTTCTACTAATAATACTTTCATTTTATCCTTCCGCCCATAACTGCTTATAGCATTCCGAATTTTTAAAAGCCTCTACTGAGTTTTGGAAACTATTTACTTCAGTAATGCCTACTTGATCTAAGGAAATTGTAATCGTTCTGTTACACACCGTTAAAAATTTCTGATTTAGGAAAGTCCCTGAGTTCTGGAAACATGGTGCTCCAGAGATACCTTTATTTTCTGCACCAACAATTGTAAAAAGAAGTAACCAGTTTCTTCTATTTAACCCAGCCCCTTCATAATTTATGATAGGTAAAAACTCCGGTGTAAAGTCATAGTTACAAAAGTATTTTTTTACCGTATCGAATATATAAGCCTTAAGCAATCTTATCCGTTTCGAGGCTCCATACAAAGAATTAATTTTCAGGAAATATTCCTTTAAAGGCTCTGATTCGGCCTGACTTATAAAATGTTCTGCTTCTTCTTCCCAGAAAGACGAGTGAACCGTCAGAAACATAATAAATTTTTTACATATAGTCTGAGAGGAAATATCTCGTTGAATTTCTAACAACCTCCTTATTGCATCAAATTTATAATATTTTTGGATATTTCCTTTATCATCTTTAACTTCTAATGGAAATGTAATCCCATTACAAAAATCTAAATTATAAATCGTTACCACATTATTTTGGCTAAGGTGATTTCCATTGATATCTCGACCCCTTAAAGCCACTTCTTCTATGTAGCCATCATATAAACTGAAAGTGGTCAATTTACCTTGACGTTCAAAGTCTCTCAGCTTATTTTCTAACTCTAATACTTTATTACGAGATTGACTTATTGAGGATGGCTTTGGATATTCTCTACACTGAAAAGCAATAACTTGGTCTATGTAGTCAATCCATTCTAATAAGTCTAATGCCTGTGGTCCTGGCAAACCAAGATAGATCAATTTATACCTTAATTTTTCGTGCACAAATTTTATTAACGACTTGCACCATTGAGTCCTTATTATTTCTTTTTGAATAGTGTTTTTGAATTCTCCCATAATTATTCCTCAGTTAGGACATCTTCTATTTCGTCTTTAAGATTTTTTAAAATTGAAAGATACTCTGCTTTATTACTAGCTAAGGCTTGTATAAACTTTTCATCAATAAGTTCTAATATTGCTTTAACTTGTTTGGAAACAGAGATATCTAAAATATCGAAAATCTCCACTAGATTCTCTGGGGGGTTCTCGAATAATTCTTTACCTTTTACTTCCGGTAATTTTTTAATTCGCTCAATTGATTTAACTTCTGGTGTCTTGCCTTTACGTTTAACTTTACCATCTTCTCTGGCTTGGTTAATAAATCTTTGAATTTCTCTTTCAAGAGCTCTGGCAGAATTCACCACATCTCTGGCTTCCGCTGTTCTTTCTTCCCTTAGTACTTTTCTTCCTAACCGTCCTTTTATTAGGTCATGAATCTTTCGAACATCCATTATAATATTTACTAACTGCTCAGTGTTTTCAGCGTAAAAGGAAATATTTGCCTCAATTTCCTTAAGCTTATTTATCGATTCATCTAATTGTTCATCACCTTTTGTATATTCTTGATATTTATCAGCTATATCATTATATTTTGTTGCTATACCGCTTAATGATTCGTAAAATAAGACTCTTAAAGATGAAATTTCAAAATCTGTACGGGCCGCATTTGGCAAGAGCTCATGATGCACTACCATAATCTCGCCGATATATCGGTCAAAATATGTTGTCCTCCTAAAATACTTAGCAATATTAATTCTTTTGCCTATGGCAAACCCTTGCTTCTTGATCAAGAATCCTCTTAGTTCTCTATCACTTATCTTTTTCCGAACTGGGTTTAAACATCCCCAAGCCACACCGAAGAAATATCCATCGGTTTTCACTTCTTCAAAATGAGGTTCTATCGGTTCTCCAATAAAACACTCATCAGTATACGGTCTATAAAGCTTCTCAATCTGTGTATTAACTTGTAGAGTTAAATTAACTAATTTAACTTCTTCTTTATATTCTCTACAGATTTCAGATATTTTATTCTCTATTTTTTTAGACCATTTGAATTTTTCTGGATGAAAGTGAAGTGGTACAACTTGTCGCAAATATTCTGCAACTTCATCAAACTTAGTAAGCGACTTAAAAAAATTAGGGTCTAAATTTATCATTTCAACTCTTGTTCCTACTTTAGGAAATTTGTTTGTATCAAGAATTTTAAACTCTATATGTTTTTCTATAAGTGATTGCAAGTCTATCAATTGGTCACCTGTCAAATCACCTTTCAAACGTGCTATTTGTTGTTGATGCAAAATTTCCCGCATTTTCTTAAAATCGAAACTCAAAAGATATGGTGTATTATCAGTTTTTGATCTTGAATAAATGCATAAATTATCACAGAGATGGAAAGAACTATATATCCCAATACCTCTAAAACCTACATCTACATTAGGATTTTTATCAGAAATACCTATTCTGACTGCTTTTCTCATTGTTTCTTCATCCATACCGCAACCATCGTCTTCAACTACAATTGAATTTCCACGAATCTTTATTTCTATATTCTGCGCATTAGCATCTATTGCATTTTGAACATATTCTCGTAGTGCATCACGAGGATCAAAATACATCCCTTTCGTCAAAATGGAAATAATTTCAGCACCAATGTCATGTTTTGTCATTTTAATGCCCATTTTTTAGCCTCCTTTTATATCTATCTCTAAAAAAGTAAATAGATAGTGTTAATATTTTCTAAATATTACTCCTGCCTCTTGTAACACCTTCCAGGCCCTCAAGCTTAATACGCTGTATACTATTTCCACACCTTCAACTGTTCAAATTTCACTTTAAATTTCTTAAAAAATTTCTCAATCTTATCCTTTTGTTCATAAGGCATCATTACACAACCTGCGGAAAGTTTCTGGCCGCCTATCTCCTGCAATAAACCTTTATACTTGTATCCTTCTCTTGTCTGTTCGTAAAGTTGCCTGTTAAATCTTACCTTTTCTTTTTGAAGTAAGCTGCTTATCTGGAAAGAATAAATCAGATAAGGTTTTTGTTGCAGTAATATAGCGGATGGTATATCGGATGGCTCTCTCAAATAGAGAATCTTTCCTTCCTGAAAGATGTTCTGCAGTAAACCAGTATCTGTTTTCTGTAATTCAGCTATAGTTCTTATGGTTGGCTGGATATTTCTGCCTATTTTGGATTCAAGCTCTATTACTTTATCGTGTATCTCTTTCTGGGTCTTATGCTCGGTTGTAAGTATTAGCAAGTCAACGTCTGACCTCGAAGTAAATTCTCCTCTGGCAAGACTACCATAAAGGATAATAGCTTTTACATCTTCAATTTTGGAAAGCTCTTTTGCTATCTTTTTAAGCATTCTCTTCATTAATTTTCTCTCCAAATCTTTTTTCAAAAAACTCAATTATTATTTTTAGATTATCTGTTACCGCCTTGGCTCTTTCGCCATTGATTCCGTCGTAACCCAAATCCCCATAAGCAAACCATATCTTACGCATTGCTTTGTTTATTTCACTAGGAAAATTTTCATTTGATTATTTATGTCTGCTCTGCTTGTTGTGATAGGCAGTTATTGTTGCTTTAAATTTCTCTTTTGTTAATTCAAAATGTTTCTGAAAATCACCCATTTTTCATCCTTTCATCTTTCGTTATTGTAACGAATTATGGCTATTTTGTCAAGCTTTTCGTTATTGTAACGAAGCAGGTACATTTAAATTTTGTATCTTCCAGAGTGTAACAATATAGTTCAGGGAAAGCAAGAGTTGCCTGGGGGTATTAACCTCTTAATTTTACGTTCAGATTAAACTTACTTAAAATCGCAGATACCTCGGATAATTTTTCTTCCGAAGGAGGTTTTTGTGTGGCTGCTAAATGATAAGTCCTTCCCAATCTTCTATATTTATCTATGCCGATATAGTGGTAAGGAAGAATATTCACCTGAGAAATCTTTAAGGAAGATAAAAATTCTCCCGTTTCCTTGATGTTTTGATAATCATCATTTATACCGGGGATAAGCGGAAAACGAACAAAGATATTATGGTGCACTGAAGAGAGTTTCTTTAAATTTTCTAAAATGATCTCATTAGATATCCCGGTATATTTTTTATGCCTTTCGCTATCCATTATCTTAAGGTCATATAAAAATAAATCTACTTTAGAACTTATTTTACTTAAAATTTCCCAGGAAATGTATCCGGAAGTATCGACTGCGGTATGGATTTTCTTTTTTTGGCAGCAAATAAGGAGAGCCTCTAAAAATTCAGATTGCCCCAAGGGTTCTCCACCGGAGAAGGTCACTCCCCCGCTGGATTCTTCATAAAATATCAAATCTTTCTCTATTTCTTTTATAACTTCTTCAGTGGTTAGTTTTTCCCCTATCATTTCCCGGGCTAAAGTCGGGCATTTTTCTATACACTTTCCGCAAAGAATACATTTCTCTTTTTCAGTAACCGGAATACCATCTTTCATCTGAATAGCGCCAGAAGGACAGATAGTAGAACATGCTCCACAGCTAATACATCTATCTTCCCAAAATATCATTTCCTGCCCGCTTAATTGGCTTTCCGGATTTTGACACCACCAACAATTAAGCGGACATCCTTTTAGAAAGACTGTGGTTCGAATTCCCGGTCCATCATGAATCGAATATCTTTGAATATTAAAAATGACTCCTGTATTCACAGGAACAGAATTTGTCAAAGGACAGTCTCCTGACAAAGTTGAATGATTTTTTGGGCAATTTTCTCAGGATTAAAACCAAAATATTCAGCTAATTGCTGACCCGGTGCACTTTTGCCAAAAGACTTCATAAATACGGTATAATAAGAGTCGTTTAATAACTGATACCAGCCCTGGCCGGTATTGGCTTCAATGACAACCCGAAGTGCGTCTTTGGGTCCCAGGGTTTCTTCAATATATTTTTTCTCCTGTCTTAAAAATTCTTCCCTGTCCGGAATAGATACTACACGGCTGGTAATATCGTTCACCTTTAAGATAAGATTTACCTTTACGGCTATGGAAACTTCACTTCCGCTGGCCATTAATACTACCTGGGGTGCTTCTTTTTCTTTATGGGAGATTATATAACCGCCCTGGGGAAATTCTTTTACACCACTGTATTTTTCCAGATGAGGTAAATTCTGTCGGGATAAAACCAGGGCAGTTGGACTTTCCGTTCTTTTTAAAACTTCCTTCCAGGCTAATTTGGTCTCTTCTTCGTCCGCAGGTCTGATGACTTTTAAATTAGGTATCATCCTTAAAGATTCAAGCTGCTCCACCGGTTGATGCGTAGGGCCATCTTCTCCCACCATGAAAGAATCATGAGTAAAAATATAGATTACCGGGAGTCCCATTAGGGCAGCCATTCTGATAGCCGGACGCATATAATCAGAAAAAACAAAGAAAGTGGAACAATATGCTCTGAATCCTTTGTGGGCTGCTATCCCATTAACCATAGCTCCCATAGCATGTTCTCTAACGCCAAACTTAAGGTTTCTGCCTTTAAAGCTGTTTTTTTGAACTTCTCCATAGTTGTTAAGATATGTTTTGGTAGAAGGGCATAAATCAGCTGAACCTCCGATAAGATAAGGAATTTCATCAGCAAGTTTATTTAAGATTATCGATGATGCTACTCGGGTAGCTATCGGAGATTTTATTTCTAAACTTTCCAGTTCTAAATCTTGAGGAATAATTAAATTTAATGCTTTGTCCCATTCTTCTTTGAGCTCGGGATATTTTTGAGTCCATTGGTTGAACTTACTTTCCCATTCTTCTCTTTTTTTGGTCAGTTGCTTTTTTCTTTCTTCAAAAAATTCTTTGACCTCAGAAGAAACGTAAAATTTCTCCTCTAGAGGTAGCCCTAAATTTTTCTTTAAACCTATGACTTCTTCTTTGCCTAAAGGCGCGCCATGACTGTTACAAGAATCCTGCTTGGTGGGAGCACCATACCCAATATGGGTTTTAGCTATAATCAGAATAGGTTTATCTTCAGTTTCTTTGGCTTTAATAATAGCTGCTTTAAATTCTTCGATACTATGTCCATTAATATGATCAATGACTTTCCAATGATAAGCCCTAAATCTATCGGCTACCGATTCAGTAAAACTTACTTTGGTCTCTCCGGCAAGGGAGATACCATTATCATCATAGATAGCGATTAATTTTCCCAAACCTAAATGTCCGGCTAGTGATGCAGCTTCAGAAGTAATCCCCTCCATCATACAGCCATCACCTAGAAGGGTATAAGTATAATGGTCAACCATCTTATAACCTTCGGTGTTAAACCTGGCTGCCAACATTCTTTCCGCCAAAGCCATCCCCACAGCATTGGCAAAACCTTGTCCTAATGGTCCGGTAGAAACTTCCACCCCGGGCGTTTCTCCATATTCAGGATGACCGGGAGTTTTAGAATTAAGCTGTCTGAATTCTTTTAAATCCTCAAGTGAAAGCTCGTATCCCGAAAGATATAACAGAGAATATAGCCAGGCTGAACCATGCCCGGCAGATAGCACAAAACGGTCTCGATCCGGCCAATCCGGGACAGAAGGATCATATTTTAATACATTTCCAAAGAGTACTGCTCCAATTTCTGCACAACCCAAAGGTAATCCCGGGTGACCAGAATTAGCCTTCTCTACCATATCTACAGCCAATCCTCTTACTATATTAGCGATTTTATTAAACAATTTAAAAATTCCTCCTTCTCTTCTAAATATTGATATTTAATATTTTACATTTATTTTTTTTTATTTACAAACATTTTTGTTTTACATTTTATTATTAGTGTAAGCTTTAGTAGAGGTAATTAGAAAGAAAATTACAAGTGAACTAAATGACTAAGGAGTCTGGGGTCATGAGTTATCTAAACTGATCCAGAACATACAATAATAAACCTTTCTTAACGGTAATAACAGCTTTTTCCTGCTCAATTATATTACTGATTCCCCTGGTTTTATATCTTAATAGTTTTCCTGCTTCGAGTAAATATTTACAACCCGTAATAGTAACTCCGCTAACTTTTTCATCTAAGGGAATCAAAGAAAGCCCGGCACCTATTTTTTGAAAAAAAACCTTTTCTTTTTCTATTATCCCCATTTCCAGACCTGGTTCCTTAATAAATGCCGTTATGCCATTTCTAAAAGCATATTCCAGGAGAAAAATATTGGCTAACTGCTGATCTAATCGCCCCCCCCGCAAAGCCGATGATAATAATATTATTAAAGCCTCTTTCCCGACAATATTGGAGTGCCAATTCACCATCAGTTTCATCTTTTTCAACAGGGTATTTTATGATCTTAGCTCCCATTTTTTCATAACGTTGATATTGTGCCTCGGTAAGCGAATCAAGATCACCTATAATCACATCGGGTAAAAAGCCTATGCTCTCTAATAACAAGGCTCCGCCATCAGCTGCAACAAAGAATATATCTTTCTCTCTAATTAGTTTTTTATATTCTTCCCTATCGCCTTTTAATTCTCCATTTAAGGCAACAACCGCTTTATTCGTTGACATAAATTACCCTCTTATTTTTGATTTTCACTCTCACTAATTACCAGAATCTTTATTAATGGTATTATAATTATATAACTTAGCAACAGTGATGGCAAAAGGTAACTAATATTATATATAGCTGAATATATCCATGGACTTTGACCTTCCGGAGCGTATTGAGCAAAAAATATAACCCCAGAAAGGAAGTGACTGATAAACCTTCCCAGTCCACCAGTAAAAACAGCTAACAATAGCCAACCATATGTACCACTCTTTGTCTTTAAGCTAATCTTGTTTGAGAATATTCCTGCTAATCCGACCAACATATAAGCTAAAGGATAATCTAGTACCAATTGTGCCGGATGGATAATGAAGGGGCCAAGTGCTAATTGAACTAAACCATATACTGCTCCAGCCATCATCCCCGGGCCAGCTCCCCAGCGCAAAGCTATAATTAAAATCGGCAGCATTTCGAGGCTAAGTGACCCTCCCTGAGGCATCCTCCACAAAGGAAGAAAATTTAAAATAGCAGCCAATGCCACCGCCATACTAATCTCTGTCATAATCCTTATTTGATTTCTTTTCATTATTAATCTCCCTTTCTTTTAAAATAATTTATTCAAAATAAAAAAACCGCAGACCTGATCTTTTAATCAAAATCTACGGTGTAATCAAAACATTATGTTTTAATTCCCTCCGCTGGTATTACCCAGATCAGGTTTTAAGGGTCTGTTTACTAAAAACACTCTCAGCCTTAACAAGCTCCCCTATTATATTATTCTATTTTTTAAATGTATTTAAAATGGCTGGTCCCATTTTTTTTATATATATTAACTGTAAAATACTAAATTAGTATCTGCGATATTCGCTTTTTGGTCTTGGTGGACGGGCTTCGTCAATCTTTAAAGGACGACCATCGAAATCGGTATTATTTAAAGCATCTTTGGCTTTTTCAGCTTCTTGTGGAGAAGACATTTCTACAAATCCAAAGCCTTTTCCTTCGATGATGTTGACGCTCTTAACTTCACCGTAAGCGGAGAACACTTCTGTTAGTTGATCATTAGTTACAGAATACTTAAGATTTCCTACGTATAATTTACTACCTTCCATATTTCCTACCTCCTTTTCGTTATTATTTCTCTTTAGTCCAATAACGTTTCTTATAGGAGGTAGAAACAAAATAGTGATTCCAACCTCTTTAACGATAACATTATTAAAACACAAGAGATCCCTCATAAACAATCTCTGTTTTCAGAGGACTAATGGATTGTTTTTAGCATCTCTTTTAAGTAAGAAGGACCAGCCATTTATATTTACTTTCCTATTATATTTTACCCCTTTCAGCAATTTTGTCAAATTTTTTATAAAAATATATATAAAAAAGGGGCAGTTCTAACTTCAATTCTGACTACTTTCTTTTCAAATTTTCTACAACTGCCGGTAAAAAATTACAGACATCTTCTTTGACTATCACTTCCGCTAAATAGTCCAAATGGGTAGACATAAAATTAATAATAATCAATTTACCTCCTCTATCCAAACAATATTGTGGTAACATATTCACCGGGCTAACCTGAAGAGATGAACCAATAGTTATCATTAAATCTGCCCGCATAGACTCATAGACAGCATTGTCCAGGTTGGGAAGCATTTCTCCAAACAGGACTACATTTGGCTTAAATACTCCACCACATTCACAATAGGGGACTTTCTCTTTAATTATGTTTAGCTTTTCTATCAATAATTCCGAAGATATGATCTTCTTACATCTTTGGCATACAGCTTCCCTTAAAGTTCCATGAACTTCGATAATTTTCTTCGAACCTGCCCTCTGGTGGAGATTATCGATATTTTGAGTGATAAGATATTTTACATAATCCATCTCTTCCAATCGGGCAATAGCCTTGTGCGCAGGATTGGGAGAAACTCGAGATAGCATCTCAATACGGGGCCGATAAAAATGATAAAAACGTTGTGGGTTTTCCTCAAATGCTGTTATAGAGGTAACTTTAAAGGGGTCTACCTTCTCCCAGATGCCTTTACCAGGGGTCCTGAAATCTGCTATTCCCGACCCGGTGCTTACCCCCGCTCCGGTTAAAATAACTGTATATTTAGATTCTTTGATCAATTCTGCTATTCGATTGACTTTTTCATTATCAATTCTATTCTCCATTTAAATTCCCTTTAATTTTGAAGTTTTTCAACTTATTCTATCCTATTTTATAGCCTAAGGGAGCTTCCCGCTCCGTTTGAAGCAGAATAACTTCTCCATCCTCTTTCATTACTCCTAAAATTAAAACTTCTGATTTAAATCCGGCTATCCTTTTGGGAGGAAAATTAACTACCGCCACAATCTGTCGGTCAAGCAAGTTTTCTTTAGAGTATAATTTTGTTATCTGAGCAGAAGAGAACTTTATACCTAATTCTCCAAAATCAATCTTTATTTTATAGGAGGGATTCCTGGCTTCTTTAAAATCTAAAACTTCAATTATTCTGCCAACCCTAATATCAATTTTTTGAAAATCTTCAAATGTTGCTATAATCTTCTATTTTCTCCTTCTCTCTTTTTTTACTCTTAGACATATTTATATTTTATCACAAACTAAATAAATAAAAAATGTAATCTATTCTTTTTTTTCTCTAATCTTCTTCTAACTACCCCACTAAAGTTTACACTAACAATCTCTCTTAATTTAATCCTGTAAATAAGGTCCTTTAAGCTCTCCTATTTCAACATAAACATATAAATTAATTCTTTTATCTGGAACCTGAGGGTCATTTGAATAAATATGGACATGTTTTTCATCTTTTTCCACATAATCAGTAGTATCATAGGAAACTTTAAGTTCAGCTGATTCTCCCGGTTGAATGAGAGTAGTTGAAATTGAAGCCTCTATACAAGCACAAGATTCTTTTAACCCATCAATAATTAAATCACCTTCTCCCCCATTTTTTACAATAAAAATATGGGTGGGCTTTTCGCCTTGGGTAACCTTTCCAAAATCCCATTCTTCTTCTAAAACTAGAATCCTTGGTTGAGGTCCGGCATTATTCTGGATAGTATTAGAAGAATTGTTTTGGGTAGTACTAAATACCAAAATACCTCCCAATATAACTATAACTCCTATCAGAAAAAAAATTATTATATTTTTAACGGGCATGACTTTCTCCTTTTTATTTATCTTTTTTGAGATAAATTTTTATCAATAATATAGATCAGATTTCTCCTTTGGAACAATCTTCCCATCCTGGAGATGGATTATCCTTTGAGTGGCCTGGGCTAGTTCCAAATCATGGGTAGCAATAAATATAGCCAGACCTTTTTCGCTTAATCTTTCAAAAAGCTCAAAAATTTGTAAACTGACTTTAGATTCTAATTTACCCGTAGGTTCATCAGCAATAAGTATCTTGGGATCATTAACCAAAGCTCGGGCGATACCGGTCCGTTGTTTGTCCCCCCCGGATAAATATTTTATCTGAATTCTCTCTTTCCCTATAAGTCCTACTTCTTTCAACAATACTGATAATTTTTTCACATTGATACTCTTCTTGGCAAAAATTAAAGGTAATTCTAAATTTTCCCTAACAGTTAAAGTCGGAATTAAGTAAAATCTCTGGAAAACAAAACCGATATTCTCCCTTCTGATTTTTACCAAATTAATCTCCTCAAGAGAAGCAACATTATTATCGTCAATCTTTAAACTCCCTGATGTAGCCTTATCAAGACAACCAATCAGGTTCATTAAAGTGGTTTTTCCTGAACCAGAAGGACCAACAATTGATACAATTTCTCCACCTTTAATTTCTAAATCCACTCCATCGAGTGCCTTAACAACTTCAGAACCACGTCTATAGTATTTTTTTAAATTTTCTGCTTCCAGAATTACTTTATCTTCCATCTTGTTTTGCCAACCTTTCGTCTTTTTCTATTTTTCCATCATTCAAGTGAATAACTCTGTCTGCTGAATAACCTAATTTAACGTTATGGGTGGCAACTACAATAGTTAAACCCTCTTCCCTATTGAGGTTTCGAAAAAGACTAAAAAGTTCTTGTGCATTCTTGGTATCTAAATTACCTGTTGGCTCATCCGCAAGAAGAACCTCAGGATTATTAGCCAAAGCTCTGGCCACTGCTACTCGCTGTAATTCTCCTCCGCTTAGCTCATTAGGGAAATGAGTTAACCTATGACTTAATCCTACTCTTTTCAAGAGATCTCTTGGCTTATTATTATTTTTATAATTTCTGGCAAAAATCAGAGGTAGTTGAACATTTTCTAATGCATTCAATGAGGAAATTAAGAAAAAATCCTCAAACACAAATCCAATTTTCTCACCTCGAATAATGCTAAGCTGTTCTTCGTTAAATTCCATAGGGTCACATCCTAAAACATTTAATTTGCCCGAGGTGGGCTTATCTAAACATCCAATTAAATTTAAGAAGGTAGTCTTTCCAGCTCCCGATGGTCCCATTATAGTAACAAATTCACCTTTTTCTATTTTAAGATCATTCTCCTTCAAGGCAACTATTTTTTGGGAAGTCGAGGAATATACTTTTTTGAGTTTATCGGCTATTAAAGCATGTTCTCTCATTATTCTCCACTCCTTATTACTTCTATGGGTCTCATTGAAGCTGCCTTTAATGCCGGAAGCAATCCGGAAATTATACCTACAATGATTACTCCCAAGAAAGAATAAGCTAAAAGATCAGGAGTAATTAAGAGCAATTTACCACTCGGGGCATAAGGCATTACTTCTCTTACTAAAAGTTCTACCAAATTTCCACCAATAATCGCAATAATTGAACCAAAAATACCGCCTAAAGTACAAACAATAAGAGTTTCTATCCAAATGAGTTTAAATATATCTAATTTTGAGGCTCCTATTGCTTTCATAATACCTATTTCTTGTGTTCGCTCAAAGACGCTCATTAATATAGTATTAATAACCCCAAGAATAGCTACAAATATTGCGATAAAGGCCACAGACATAATCAAAACCTTAGCTGAATTTACCAGATTTAAAATTGTCCCTTTAACCTGGCTCATGCTTATTACCTGAATGCTGGCAATTGGGTAAAGTCTCTCTTCAAATTCTGAAATCTTTTCTATTTGTTTCAGTTTAATGCCGATGCCTGTCAATTTTCCTTCTACATCAAATATTCTTTGAGTTGTTTTTAAAGGCAAAAATATTACTCCATCTTCCTGAGTAGCTGTCCTGTTAAAAACTCCGACTATGGTAAATGTAATATCTTTTCCGGGTATGGATATTTTATCACCAACTGATTTTTGTTCAGATTCTGCTGCATCGTATCCTAAAATTGCCTCATCGGTATTTTCTCCTGAAAACCATCCTCCGGATTTAAAACCAACATTTGGCTTAAGTTCAATGTAACTTTTTTCGATTCCTAAATAATTAGTAAAACCACCTTTGCCATCCATTTTTTCTAGGTCATAAGCTAACTGAGCAAGAAGGGGTGTAATTTTATCAATATCAGGATCACTGGTTATTTGTTTATAAATATCCTCATCTATAAATCTAAGACCTGCTTCTCCATTAAGTATCATGGTTGCTGCCTCATAAGGAGAATGATCTTAAAATAGAAAAAGGTGAATTTGTTACTATAATGGGACCATCGGGAGCTGGAAAGACTACCTTCTTAAATTTAATTGGATG
>ASPC01000021.1 GCA_000405345.1 Atribacteria bacterium SCGC AAA255-N14 | reverse complement strand
ATTTAAAAAGAAGGATTTTTAAAAATTATGTGGTATTATAAATATAGAAAGATATGAGAAATTTAGGTTATGAATAATTAGAAGAAAGATAAAAGACATTATTAGAGAATTTTAAAATAAATAGTAAGTTCGGATATAAAGAGTTGAACTAAACCGCTCCGCGGTAGCTTTACCAGAGCGGCCTTAGTCTTTTATTGTTCTTTGAAAATTAGGTAATCTAATCCCGTTTACTAAAGATACCATTCTGTTCCCTTTCACCGGAGATCTAACTATCTCTTTTATTTTGATTTTAATTAGGCAATAATAGATTAAAATCAATGAAAGGAGATTTTATCATGGGAAAATTAAGGGAACAGATGAAAATGGATCTTAAGCTAAAGGGGTATAGCCCCAAAACTCAAGNTGCCTACCTCGGGTATATGAAAAANTTTNTCCGATACTTCGGCAGATCACCGGCCAAGATGGGTGAGNAAGAAATACGGGANTATCTTTACCATCTGGTAACTGAGAGGGATCTTGGCGATTCAAGCATAAATAGTGCGTACAGTGCATTGAAGTTTTTCTATAANACGACACTGTGCAGGGATTGGAATGTTGCGAAAATTCCCCGCCGCAAANCAGAGAAGAGACTTCCCGTGGTCCTGGATGGTTCCGANATAAAGCAGTTGNTTGCCGTTACCACCAACTTAAAGCACCGGGCCCTTTTGATGACCACCTACTCCGCAGGATTAAGGGTGAGTGAGACGGCTCATTTGAAAGTCTGCGATGTAGACAGCAAGCGGATGCAACTGCGTATCGCTCAAGGAAAGGGCAAGAAGGACCGTTACGCTTTGTTATCCCCAGTTACTCTGAATTTGCTTCGTGACTATTGGAGACAGTATCGTCCGTTTAGCTGGTTATTCCCGGGCCGTTTACCAGAGAGTCCGATTTCTACTCGGAGTATCCAGAAGGTATTTAAAGACGCCAAACGAAAGGCTGGTATTAAAAAGCCAGCCACCGTCCACACCCTGCGGCATAGTTTTGCCACCCATCTTCTGGAAGCGGGAACCGATATTTATCGTGTNCAGAAACTGATGGGCCATACGANCCCGAAGACCACANCCATCTATATACATCTGAGACGCCAGGATNTNCTCAAAGTNNTCAGTCCACTCGATTCTCTGATGGATTCATAGAAATGGATTCGAGCAAGAAGAATACTCCAGCCCAGNTTGAAGTAGCNGANATATTTCGCCAGTTTGGCCCGGCCTACAGAGAGTCCCATCCTCTGCCGATACGCATGCTTAAAACTATGAGTGCTATCGAACGTTGCCGCACTGCTGCCTTAGGTGGCCATGTGGACCAATGCGACAGCTGTGGATATTTGAGAATTTCTTACAACTCCTGTCGGAACCGGCATTGTCCCAAGTGTCAAAGTCTGGTTAAGGAGAAGTGGCTGGCTGCCCGGAAGAGGGATTTACTACCGGTCGAATATTTTCATATCGTTTTCACCATCCCAGATCTACTTAATCCTTTGGCCTTGAGAAACCAGAGGGTGGTTTATGGCCTCCTGTTCAAGGCAGCCTCCGAAGCCCTTCTTGCCTTAAGCAAAGACCCTAAGCATCTGGGTGCAGAGATTGGCTTTATCTCGATTTTGCACACCTGGGGGCAGAATCTGATGGACCATCCTCACCTCCATTGCCTCGTCCCTGGTGGGGGGTTATCCCTTGATGGTCAGCGGTGGATTTCTTCCAGAGGAGGGTTTTTCATCCCGGTGAAGGTTTTGTCCCGGTTGTTCCGGGGAAAATTTCTGTTCTATCTAAAACAGGCCTATCGAGCTGGTAAGCTAAAGTTTGTCGGAAGAATCTATTCGATGGGCGATAAGCGAGAATTTCAGAAGATGTTGGATCAGCTTTACCGGAAACAGTGGGTCCTCTACTGTAAACCACCGTTTCGGAGTCCTGAACAGCTACTGGAATATCTCGGCCGCTATACCCACCGGGTAGCAATATCTAATCATCGTCTGGTTAAAGTGGAAGATGGGAAGGTCACCTTTCGTTGGCGGGATTACGGAGATGGCAACAAGAACAAGCAGATGACCCTGGAGGCCTTTGAGTTTATTCGACGGTTTTTATTGCACATCTTACCAGATAACTTTGTCAAAATCAGACATTATGGGCTGCTCAGTAACCGGAATCGAAAAACCAAGCTCAGGCGATGTCAGAAGATTTTGGGGAATACCTCAAACGGGAAACAGCAGTCAACCGAATCAGTTGGCTGGGAGGAATTACTTTTTAAACTAACCGGTATTGACCCTCACCTCTGTCCTTGTTGTAAAAAAGGCCAGATGGTCACCAGAGAGATCTTATCTCCCCAGGGCCATGCGCCTCCCCGGAAGGTGAGATGGGTAGCTTGATTTTCAAATAGCGGATATGAATAGAGGGTTAAGGGAGAAGAACGCTCTTTTTTTAATATATGGATATTTTTGCTATTCAGTAACAATTGTTTATTTCCTCCGGATAAAATAAAGTGAATGTATTTATGTCTATAAAATTGAATTAATATTATACCACAAAAGAAATTGTAAAGAATAATTTTTTTGTGGGTAGGGAATTTTAATTTTCGTTTGAAATTAGGATTTACTCTATTGACATCCATGAAAGTTTATTGTATAAGAAATATAAATAAAAAAGTAATCATGCAGATTTTTATTAAAGTAAAATTTGCTCAAAATTTTAAAAAATATAGAGGAGAACCATGAATCAAAAAAACTACTTCGGACAAACCTCCCCAGCGAAGGAAAAACGGTAAAGACCGAAAAGTATTTTTAGGTCCTGTCCCTGACCTTGAAGAACACGTTCGCCCGGACTGGTGGAGCCGTATCTTTAATTACCTTTATTTAAAAACTGATGGGGATGTAGTAGATGACTTGAATATAACCTCTCGTGAGATTGACTTATTTTTAAATATTCTAAAACTCTCGCCAGAGGATAGAATCCTTGACCTGTGCTGTGGACAGGGTAGACATTCTCTTGAATTGGCTAAGAGAAATTTTAAAAATATTGAAGGACTAGATCGCTCCCATTATCTAATCCAAAAAGCTAAAGCACGTGCAAAAAAGGAAGATATAAATATCAAGTTCAGAGAGGGTGATGCCCGCAAAATTCCCTCTCCACCCGATACTTTTGATGTTGTAACCATATTGGGTAATAGCTTCGGCTATTTTGAGACTATCCAGGATGACCTGAGAGTGCTAAAGGAAGTATTTAGAATTTTCAAACCTTGGGGAAAGCTTCTTATTGAGATTACCGACGGAGAGTACTTAAAGGAGCATTTTCAAAACAGATCTTGGGAATGGATAGACAAAAAACATTTTGTTTGTAGAGAGCGCTCACTCTCTCTTGATAAGCAACGCCTTATATCCAGAGAAGTTATTACGCATATAGAAAAAGGCGTGGTAGCAGACCAATTCTACGCAGAAAGACTTTACTCCAAAGAAAGTTTAACTCGTCTTTTGAAAACAGCTGGTTTCAGTGAAATAACTTTCCACGGTCAAATCTCTCCTGATTCCAAGCGAAATCAAGATTTGGGTATGATGGAAAGATGTTTAATTGTTACAGCGGTAACTAAAAAAGAATGGACACCTGTTAAAAAGAAGCTCAAAAAAGAGCTAAAGAATGTTGTAGTAATTTTAGGAGACCCCCACAAAGCAGACCCTATAAAGCCTTCTACCACCTTTGATGATGATGATTTTTACACTATAGATCAATTAAAATCTGAATTAAGGGAACTGAAAGATTTTCATTTTACCTATCTAACCAGTCACGATACTTTAATACAGGACTTAATGAAGATGAAAGAAAAGGCGAAAATAGATATTGCCTTTAATCTGTGTGATGAAGGTTACAATAATGACGCACAAAAAGAGCTTCATGTGCCCTCTTTGCTGGAAATGCTCGAAATACCATACACTGGTTCAGGTCCCCAATGTCTTGCTTACTGTTATGACAAATCATTAGTACGTGGAATTGCAAGGGAGATGGAAATCCCGGTACCGGAAGCTTTCTTTATTAAGCCCGAGGACACTACCTTTGAATTGCCCTTTAGTTTTCCGGTAATTGCAAAACCTAACTTCGGAGATTCCAGTTTTGGGATTACCCAGATGTGCGTTGCAAATAGTTTTGAGGAACTGGTAAATGCTATCTCAGAGATCAGGGAAAAATTTGGTTACGATAAACCCATTCTGATTGAGGAACTTCTTACCGGAAAAGACCTTAGTGTCGGGGTAATAGGAAATCCTCCTGAATCCTATACGGTATTACCTATCATTATGGCAGATTATTCATTACTGCCAGAAAACTTGCCACAGATATGCGGTTATGAGTCTAAGTGGCTCCCGGAATCACCTTACTGGAATATAAAATCTACTACCGCTGACCTTTCGGAAGATGTAGAAAAATTTATTATAGAGTGTTGTTTGAAATTATCCGAGAGGTTGGAATGTAAAGATTACTGTCGATTTGACTGGAGAATTGATGCTAATGGCACCCCAAAGCTGCTTGAAGTAAATCCCAATCCAGGTTGGTGCTGGGATGGTCATCTTGCCAAGATGGCTGAGATTACAGGGATATCATATGGTAATACGTTAAAAATGATTTTACAAGCAAGTGAACAACGATTTGGCAGGCATAATCTATAATTATCAAGCTATACAGACGTACTTTGTTAAGGAAATATCAAGGGGACGTCCTCTTTACATAGAAATAAAAACCTACCAGAGGGCCGTCCTCTGGTAGGTTTTTATTTTAAAAATAATTTCTTTTCAATAATTTTCTCAGCGATTTGAACGGCATTTAGAGCGGCACCTTTTCGCAGATTATCGGATACCACCCACATTACCAGACCGTTTTCGGTAGAGATATCTTCTCTGATTCTGCCTACAAAGACTTCATCTTTTCCTTCGGCAAATAAAGGTAGAGGATATTCTAATTTTTCCGGATTATCAACTACTTTAATCCCGGGGAAGGCACTTAATATTTCCCGAGTTCTCTGCACGGAAATTTTCTTTTTGGTCTCTATGTGGACTACTTCCGAATGAGCCCGAAAGACCGGGACTCTCACTGTGGTAGCCGCAACCCGGATATTATTATCTCCCAATATCTTTCTGGTTTCATCTAACATCTTCATTTCTTCAGTGGTATATCCGTTTTCTTTAAAAGAACCGATATGAGGGAGTGTATTATAAGCTATCTGATAAGGATAGGCTTTGATTTTAAATTCTTTACCGCTTGCGATAGCGACGGCCTGATTTTTTAGTTCCTCTATGGCTTCTTTGCCGGTTCCGGAAACGCTCTGATAAGTAGCCACCACAACCCTTTCTATCCCCACCTCATCATAAATAGGTTTTAAAGCCACCACCATCTGGATAGTAGAACAGTTAGGATTAGCGATTAACCCCTTGTGCCATTCTAAATCATCAGGATTTACTTCTGGAACTATTAAGGGAACATTGGGGTCCATTCGGAAATATTTACCATTATCTACTACTATGGTCCCCTGCTGAACAGCAAGGGGAGCAAAATGCTTGCTTACTTCGTCTCCTCCGGAAAAAAGGGCAATATCTATTCCGTCAAAAGAATTATCTTTTAATTCCTGTACTACGATCTTTTCTCCCTTAAATTCATATTCTTTGCCAGCTGATCTGATTGAGGCGAAGAGACTTAATTTTTCCACCGGAAATTTTCTCTCTTCCAAAACCAATCTCATTTCTTCCCCAACTGCTCCGGTAGCCCCTATCACGGCAATATTATATTTTCTCATTTTTCTTCACCTACTTTATCTAAATTAAATTCTTTATGAATTGCTCTTACCGCATCTTCTATGCGGGAAGAGCTAATCAGGCAGGATATTTTAATTCCGGAAGTGCTGATCATATCTATATTTACTCCTTCTTTGGCCAGAGCCCCAAACATCCGGGCGGCTATAGCCGGGTCGCTGGTAATGCCTGCTCCCACAATAGAAACTTTTGCTACTTTTGATTCGGAGATTACCTCTTTAGCCCCAATTTCATCTGCAATATGCTTAGTAATTTGAATAGCTTTATTAAAATCATTTAAAGCCACGGTAAAGGCAATATCATTAACCTGGTTATGATGGGCGCTCTGTATAATCATATCTACAATTATCTCTTTTTCGGCCAGGGCTTTAAACAATTTATAAGCTACGCCGGGAACATCCGGAACCCCCTGGACTACGATTTTACCTACATTAGTTTCCTGGGTTACTCCTCTTACAATTACTTTTTCTAACATCTGGTCTACCTCCTTTATAAGCGTACCTTCTCCTTCAATAAAAGACGATTTAACTAAAATCTTTACTTTATAATTTCTGGCAAGATCTATAGCTCTATAGTGCATCACTCTAGCCCCTAAACTGGCCATCTCGGCCATTTCATCATAGGAGATTACCGGAATTCGACGGGCTGTGCGGACAATTCGCGGGTCAGCAGTAAAAACTCCCTCGACATCGGTATAGATTTCACATTTGTCTGCTTCCAGCTGGGCAGCCAGGGCAATAGCGGTAGTATCTGACCCTCCTCTACCTAAAGTGGTGATATCACCATTGGCATCAATACCCTGAAAGCCGGCTACGATAACTATTTTACCTTTTTCTAAAGCTGATTTTAATTTTTTATGATTTACGGCGGTAACCTTGGCTTTGGTATGAACGGCATTGGTAACAATGCCGGCCTGCATTCCAGTAAAAGAAATAGCATCCCAGCCCAAGGCGTGAATAGCCATAGTTAGTAGGGCGATAGAGACTTGTTCGCCGGTAGAAATTAGCATATCTAATTCTCGTTCATTGGGAGAGGAGGTAATTTGTCCTGCCATCTTAATTAGGTCATCAGTAGTCTTCCCCATCGCCGAAACTACTACCACCACTCTGTCCCCATCTTTTGCCGTTTCTACTATTTTTTCGGCTATCCTTTTTACCCGCTCGATACTTGCTACCGAGCTTCCTCCGTATTTTTGCACTATAATTTTATTCATCAGTAAGAAATTCACTCCTTAACTAATTGACCTATTAACCGATTGCCCAATTTGCCAATTAGTACCAATTCATTTAACAATTGACCAATTAATTCAGTTATCCAGTTAACCGGTTTATTTATAAATTGTTTAATTTTAACAAGTAATCTTTTCTGCAAACCTAAGATGATAAATTATTCATTTAGTATAAATAGCATATCACTTATTACTTATTACTCATTACTCATCACTTACTACTGTTCCCTCTAAATCGACTTCTAATACCAGGGTGCGGCAAGTTACCCCTGCATACAAAAAAGCATTTTTCATTATCTTGCCTATCGCTTCCTCTTGACCCTTTTTAGTTAAAGAAACTACCGAAGGTCCGGAGCCGCTTAGGGCAACACCCGCTAAGCCCGTTTTTTTTATTTTTAAAAATATATCTTCAATCCCCGGAATAAAAGGAGCTCTATAGGGCTGATGCAGTCTGTCCTCCATAGCCTCGGCCAACACGTCCCAATCTGAATTTTGTAAGGCATTAACCAAAAGAGCGGATCTGCTTAGATTAAATACCGCTTCAGGTAAAGCAACTTTTTGAGGCAAAGCCTTTCTCATCTTTTCTGTGCTTAAAGTAAAATCTGGTATGGCTACCACAACTCGTAAATCACGCGGGGTTTTAATTCTGGCCCACTTTATCTCCTCCTGGCCTGTTTTATAAGCTAAGGTAAGCCCTCCGATTAGAGCAGGGACAATATTGTCCATATGTCCTTCTAAAGAAAGGGCTAATTCAAGCATCTCCTGATTAGTTAAATCAATATTGTATAGCCTGGCTGCTCCCACTATTCCCCCTATTATAGCTGATGCACTACTGCCCAATCCCCGGGTAATCGGAATTTGGTTAAAAACCTTTATCTTTAATCCTTTTTTAGATTTATCCTGTCCTATCTTTTTTAAAACTAATTCGGCTGATTTCCTAATTAGGGTATCTTTTTTAGACGAAAACTTATCCGCTCCTTCCCCCTGGTATTCAATAATCAGGCCTTCTTCTATCTGTTCTATCTCTAGATTTAAATACAATTCTAAAGCCAAACCCAGGCAATCAAAGCCCGGACCCAGGTTAGCGGTAGTCGCCGGAACTCTAATTTTTATCATAATTTTTCTCTCCTTAACTAGCCTTTCGCTTATTAGGGCCTATGCAATACGCCCCTACTCTTTTCTCTTTTTGTTTTCTTTACTATATACTATATACGCGATACTCGATACTAATTTATCTTCTGGCTCCTGGATTCTGGCTTCTTCCTTTTTCACTATCCGCTATACGCTGTACGCTCCACGCTAGTTCAGCTACACGCTCTACGCTAATTTAAATTTCCACGACTCTGATGGTGCTACATATTTTTTCTACACATTCCAAGCGGGTAACTTCCTCTAAAGCCTCCCGGACATTGCCTTCTTTGGCCTGATGGGTTAAAAAAACAATATCTGCCACTTCTCCGGCCTCTCCTTTTTGTATGACCGAAAGAAAACTGACTTTTCCACGAGCAAAAACACCAGCAATCTCCGCCAGTACCCCGGGCCTGTCTTTTACTCTAATTCTTAAATAATAAGAAGAATGAGTTTGGCTGAAATCCCTAATCTTTTTCTTTTCAAAATAATTATAGCGGTTATTGTAATTATCATAATTTTTAATTATCTCTACTACGTCACTAACAATCATGCTTCCTGCAGGTAAGGCCCCGGCTCCCAGACCGGAAAAAGTTAAGTCTCCAAAATCTCCTCCCCGAACCAGAATTCCATTGTGGGCACCACCAATATTAGCCAAAGTATGCTTTTTAGGTATTAATGCCGGATGAACTCTGATATCTAAATCAAAACCAGTATTTCGGGCCAAAGCCAGGAGTTTAACGGTATAGCCCAACTCCTGGGCATATTCAATGTCTAACTTAGAAATATTTTTTATCCCCTCATAATAGATATTATCCGGAGAGATTTTTGCCCTAAAGGCAATGGCAGAAAGAATAAATATCTTGTTAAAGGCATCAAATCCATCAATATCTTTGCTGGGGTCGGCCTCAGCATATCCTTTCTCCTGAGCCTCTTTTAAGGCCTCTTTATAATCTTTGCCCTCTTCGCTCATCTTGGTGAGGATATAATTGGTAGTGCCATTTAGAATTCCTATTATTTCCGTCAATTTATAGGAAGTAAGGGAATGAGAAAGCGCCCCGATGATAGGGATACCGCTGGCAACACTTGCTTCAAAAAGAAAATACACTTTATTTTCCCGGGCTAAATCTAAAATCTCATATCCCGCTCCGGCAATTACTTCTTTGTTGGCAGTAACTACGTGTTTTCCTGACTTAAGGGCTTGCATAATCAAACTTTTTGCCGGTTCAAAGCCACCGATAGTCTCCACTACGATATCAATTTCCGGATCAGTTACTACCTCTTCGGCTGAATCGGTTAAGATTTTATAATAATTTTTATTATCAAGTGCTATTTTTTTATTCTTGTCGGCTATTTTTTTTATGTTTATCTTGCAAGGGAATATCCCTTGTTCGATAAACTCTTTATTTTCACGTAAAATTTTAAGCACTCCCTGTCCTACCGTGCCCAATCCTAATATCCCGATATTAATGATTTCTTTCTTCATAATTATCTACCAACCTTTCAATTATAAAAAAATCTTTCGCCTTATATGTTAAATATAAAGACGAAAGATTTTCGTGGTTCCACTTTATTTCCCCAAAGACAATGTGTTTTCGGGGCTCTCTTATAAGCTGTAAGGGTCTTCTCCCAAAAGATTTACTCTTTTTGTAAGATTCATCTTAAGCCTCCGGGTTGGTTTTCGGTCAAAAACTTTCGACCTACTCTTCCCGTCGTCGGCTTGTTATTAAATTTTTATAATTTTAGCACTCCAACCTAATTTTGTCAAAATTTTGTTTGAGTCCACAGGTCTTGTTCTTTAACAGCTTTTTATGAAATACCTCTTTGTAAGGATACCCTTCCAGAAGCTTCAATATAGTCTGCCTTGCAATCCTTATAATCTTACCCGCCACAAACACATATTTTAATCTGAATGTCAGTATCCACTGCCTATATTCACTTCATGAAAATGTTTGCAATGACGTAGATAGGTAAAACTATAATAGAGAAATCTCTTTAATGAAAGTTCATTTTCTGACTAAACTACTTAATTAAATTGGCCTTTCTGCAACATTCACAGTCATTATAATCTTTGCATCAGTATGCAGTTGCAGAAATGATGCAGGTACACTCATTGTGACTGGGCCATGAAGTATTTTACGGATTATACCTTTCTGCCAATCCCTGAACATACCAATCACTATTTTTTTTGAGTTTAGTATTTCATTCATACCCAGGGTAATGCACCAATCCGGTATTATATCAATATATCCTCCTGCAGCCATTATTGCATTAACAGTCTTTGTTTCCCTTGATATTTTTAAAATTCTTGTGGAAAGATTTTTAAACTCCTCATCAGAAATTTTTTCATCTGGCTCCGGAGGTTCATTAAATGCTACATGCCCATTTATTCCAATTCCTCCAAGACACAAATCAACTCCACCAAGCGTACACATTTTGTCCCATATTAATTCTTCTTTACCGGGTTGTGGAAAAAATCTATTTTCAATCGGTACATTCAACTTGTCATCAACCTTGCTATATAATTCTCTCTCCATTGCACTCGAGAAACTCAACGGGTGATTTATGGATATTAACTGTTTGTTATTATCAAGGTATTCATCCATATTGAATATATAAACGTTTTTTAGGCTTAGCCTATATTTATTTACCATACTGGCAAACCTTTTATATTGACCTATAGGTCCAACGGGACATATAAGAACTGTGTTTTTACCTTTTGCATTATTATCCCTAATCTTATCAAACATAATCCTTGCCATTTCATGATATACATCATATTCACTATCTAATATCTGAAGTGATATAGTACTCCCTTTTCCCAGTTCCTCTTTTGTAATAAGTTCATATGTTGGCATTGCTGATCTCTCCTTGTGGCAAAATTATTAATATTCATTAATCTTTAAATATATAAGTAATCAAATTTCTTCTAAAAACTTTGCGCTGTGTATCTTCCGGGTGGGTATCGTCATATATTATAAGTCCATTGACATTTATCATAAACACTATAGGACTATATTATCCCCTATTAACATCCAATCTAAACTAAAATAGGTCATTTCCATTATATCTCTGATTTACTTTTAATTTTTATTGACCATAGGTGCACAGATTTCAAATTACTACAGCGTAAACTCCACCATCCTCTTCTCCTTAACACTCTGCATTGCAAGCTCTATTATGCGTATGGTATTTCTTCCCTCTTCAGGTTTTACCAGTAATTCTTCACCTTTCACAATTGCATTATAAATATTTTCATAATAAACAGTGTAATCTCCTCTGCAGGTTTCTATTTTCCCTTTGAAATGTATTCCGCTTATATTAGTATTTAGAAGACCCCACTGGCTTTCAGGTTCTATTCCCCAGTCCATACTGTTTACAGGTGATAAACCCCTCTGAAGAGCTTCTTCCTGTGGATCCGTACCATACTTTATAAATGAGCCTGACGTACCATGAACTATATAATGTGGACTTGGTTCTCTCACAACCATACCGGCTTTCAGTGTCGTTTTTAATTTATCATAATCCATAATAATTTCGAAGCTGTCAACATTTCTCCCTAAATCTCTCTGAACCCTTGTGTCAGCTATTATGCTTTTAGGCAATCCGAATAATACCTGTGCCTGGTCGATAAGGTGTGAACCCAAATCATACAATATTCCCATGCCTAATTCGTCGCTTTCCTTCCATGCACTGGGTCTTAAAATGTTTTTATATCTATCATAATGCGCTTCATATTCCACAAGTCTCCCAAGTATATTACTATTAATGACCTTTTTAACAGTTTTAAAGTCGCCATCGAACCTCCTATTCTGATAGACGCTAAGTATCCTGTCCTGTTTTTGAGCAAGATCAATTAATTTTTGGGCTTCATCAGAAGTTATTGTAAATGGCTTTTCTACTATTACGTGCTTCCCTGAATCAAGTGCTTTTTGTGCAAGCTCCAAGTGAAGCTTGTTAGGCACCGCAACTACAACAAGTTCGATGTTTTTGTCATTAAAGATTTCATCTGTATCTCTTACAATTTCAACCCACGGACACCTTTCCTTGGATTTTTCACTATGACGTTCTACTACTTTCACAAGTTTAAACCCCGAAACGGAATTGATTATGGGGGCATGAAATATCTGACCTGACATACCATAACCTATTAATCCTACATTAATAACTTCATCCATTTTTTACCTCCAAAACAATCAGTATAATTTAACTCAAATAGAATCATCTTTATATGGGTTGTCGCGGCGGAACCTGTAAACATGGAAAACAAATCCTGTCACCCCTCGTATAACAATACGCTTTAAGCTATTCGGTGATAATAATTTTTAAATCTAAAGCTAAAGCACTCAGTCCTCTTTAAAATAGGTTAAGTCCCGATTTATTTCTTTTAAAACAGGATATAATTTTCGGTTTATAGAAAATAATCTATCATATTTTTCGCAATTTTCCTGATTGGGTATAAACCGTTTGTCTACTTGATAAGTCTTTTTTGTTGCTTCATATAAATCGGTATATATTCCTGTGCCCACCCCTGCCAGCAAAGCTGCTCCTAGGGCAGCTGCTTCTTTAACTGCCGGTACTTCAATGGGCAACCCGGTTATATCAGCCTTTAGCTGCAACCAGGGTTGATTACGTGCCCCACCGCCGATAGTAGTTATTTGGGTAATATCGTGCTTAATAAGTTTTCTTAAGCGGTCTAATATTGCCTTTAATTCAAAACAGACTCCTTCTACCACTGCCCGAACCATATCAGGAGAACGGTGGGAGGACCTTAACCCCACAAAAGCTCCTCGGGAACTAATGTTCCAGTCCGGAAATCCACTCCCACGAAGGTGAGGAAGATAAAGAAGACCATTCGCTCCCGCTGGTCTCTGGTAAGACTGATTCATTATCTCATCTTTCTCCTCATAAGATAAGTCCTCTCTTTCTCTTTGAGTAGATACCCAATCTTTTAATGAAGCGCAGCGTTCAATAATCCAGTCAACAGATACTCCCGAACAATTAAACCCACCGCCGGCATAATAAGATTTACCATCAACATAAATCCCCACAGAAAAGCCAGTAAAATCTTCAATGTTCTCTACTTCTTCCCCCAGCAAACCATGCAGGCTTTCAGCACTACCTGAAGAATCTATCAGTCGATTTCCCAATAATAGTCCCGCACCGAGAGAGCCACAGTAGTGGTCATGCCCTCCGACAATAACCGGTATCCCTTCACAGAGTCCCGTAAGACCAGCAGCCTCACGGGTTACTCCCCCTATTAAACTTCCGCCAGGGACAACCGGAGGGAAGAGATCCGTATTTAAACCAACTGTTTCCAGTATCTCGGTTGACCAACTACGCTTAAAAACATCAAAGACCATAGTTCGTGAAGCAATAGAATAGTCTGTTACCATCTTGCCGGTCAATTTATAGTTTACGTAATCAGGGATACAGAGCCATTTTCGAGTCCTTGAAAAAGCTTCAGGGTAATTATCCCTTATCCATAAAATCTTGGCTAAAGAGAAGATTGGGCTTACATTTAACCCGGTTAGTTCAAACAATTTCTTTCGACCAAAGAGCTCCTCAAGCCGAGCTGCCTGAGGTGATGAGTTCTCATCAAAATAGGGTATAATATGATGGGTTGGATTGTTTTCTTTATCAAGGGGCAACCCCGACTCAGCCATACTGGTTATACAAACACCTGATATGTTTGAAGGTTCTACTACTTTTAAGACCTCAGATATTACTTTGATTATTATCCCCCATAGTTCGTCGGGGAGGTAATAATACTGCCCTTTATCATTATGGGTTATTGTTTTTACCCTGGCAGAGGCTACAGTAGTCCCCTTTTCATCAAAAAGCAGAGCTTTACAATTAGTTGTTCCTACATCTATACCTAAAAGGAAGTGCTTTTCTGACATCTCCTATAACTCCTTTTCAGAGGGTCCTTAATTATAGTCTGAAAATCTTATGCATTATTAAAAACTGTCATATACCTTCTAACTCCATCAGCTATAACCTGTCGTAATTCTCTGGTAACTTCAATCCATCCAGGGCATTCGGGTATGGCTCTGGTCGCTCTTTCCATTGTCGATAGTGAGAGTTGGGTAAATATATTCACTTTATCGATACCACAGGCAATTGCCTTCTTGAAGTCTTCATCGCTTAATCCTGAGCCACCATGAAGTACCAGTGCACTGTTTACCTTTTTTTTGATAGTTTTAATCCGCTCAAAGTCAATACTGGGTTTAGTTTTATAGACACCATGGGCACTACCTACTGCTATTGCCAGGGCATCAACTCCGGTACGCTCTACGAAATCAGCAGCCTGTTCTGGTTTTGTATAAAACGAGGTATCGCCAAGGTTAAAATCATCCCCACGACCTACGTAACCAAGCTCTCCTTCAACAGTAGCTCCCATACTATGGGCTATCCGGACTATTTCTGCTGTCTTTTTGACATTATCTTCATAAGGCAAGGTAGAGCCATCAAACATAACTGATGATACACCATTTCTGAGCGATTTTAAAAGACAGTCAAAACTTTTCCCGTGATCGATATGGACTACTACCGCAACACTGGCCCGTTCAGCCATATCAACACACATATGGGTAACAGTCTCGAGTTGGAAGAACTGAAAAAAACGTTCCGGCAGACCTAATATTACGGGGGTTTTCAGCTCTTCTGCTACCTCTATAATCGCTTCTGCAAACTCTAGCCCTGCTACATTAAATAGCCCGATGCCCTGCTTTTCTTTCTTTTCTTCAAATAATTGATTTAAATTAACTAGTGACATACTACTCCTCCTAATTTCTATTTCATTACAACCAGATAGAGAATTATTTTGAAGCCTCAACAGATTCAATCTCAAGAAGGTTACATAAGTCAATAAGGTCTTCTTTTAAATCTCCATAGACAATACTGAAATGATGTGGAAATCCCTTATTGATAATAATATCGAGTAAGTCAGAGCTATCCTGGTCAAAGACTACATTCATTGATGTCCCCTTCATAGGAATGGTTTCTCCTGTCGATTCTCCACTGGCTATAAGCATCCGGTAGTCTGTTCCCACACTATCCAATCTGGCCAGAGTAATTCGCCCTGGTTTTAAGGAGAAGTTAACAGTAACACCCAGATCCCGTACAAAATGCCTGGAAAGCTCTACCTCACCATTTCGGGCCAGCGAACAGGGAGCAACACCACAATGCCAGAAAAGACCTGTGTTTTTATCATTATCAACTTCGATAAGATCGGCCAGGAATGGGGAATTCCCATCAGAAAGGTATTTTTGAATTAACATGGAAATAGCCCCGGGAACATCTGCCTCGCAGGCTGCAATAATACCATCATCTATTAGAAATGATAGACATCCACAGATAACAGTACCATACAGTTGAGCAAATTCTGGTAAACAGCGCACCGCTAAAGCGTCAAGATTATTTTCGCTAGCAAGTTCTTTCAAGGCCTGATAAACCTCTGCACTTTTAACCAGTTCACCCTGGCCTATATTTTTAAGTTTACCCTTGCCGCGCATTTCTTCAGCTATCCCTTTGGTTATCTGACTTTTTATTTTCTTAGCCCGTTCAAATACCTCAGCAATAGAGATGAAATGCACCCTTGGTCCTATCTTTTTAAGTAGGCTAAGTTCGTCGACTGTAACATCCTGAAAACCGTTTGAACGAGCACCTACCAGACCTATCCGGGTTTTTTTTAGTTTGTTTTTTACGTTTACTACATTCAAATACCTTGCCAGCCTCTTATAATATTGTTCATCTTTGTAATCTTCGTAGAAGAATTTAAATTTTGCATCCATTTTATAAAGAGCACTGGTAATTGCATTAGCACATACCAGGGAATTCAACTTTAGTTTACCCTCAAAGTCAGGCTCCTTAATTGCCCAAATAACAACAGGTATCCCTAATTGACTTACCCAGTCCAGGACTATTTCAGCAGATGTAAAAGTACCACATTGAATAACCAGCAGATCCGTTTTTTCTCTCTTAAATAGCTCCAGAGCCATCTGGGTACCTTTATTGTCTCCAACCAGATATCCTTCGGGTGCTACTACTTTAGCAAACTTTTTTATCTGCTGGAATGATTTCTCTGCTGCCATTTTCGCATAATCCATGTCAAAACCCTGTCTTGCCAGGCTAACAAATCCTACACTTAGTTCCGTCTTAATACTCATTATCTTTCCCTCCATTTATATTTAAATAGGTTGCATCGTAGTAATTATCTCTATCCTTTTATGGCTCCAGCCATCATACCACGAATAAAGAGTTTGCCCAGTAATAAAAAGATTATTAATGCTGGCAGAGCCGTTATCACCGCTCCTGCCATTTGAATATTCCATTTAATAAAATAACTACCCGCAAAATTAACCAATCCCACAGTAATAGGCTGTACCTTGGGACTCGTTGTTAGAACTACCGGGAATAAATAACTATTCCAGATTGAGGTAAACTGCCAGATGACAACAACTGCTGAAGCCGGAATCGAAAGAGGTAAAAATATATGTCGGTATATATTAAAAAAGTTAGCTCCATCCATTCGGGCTGATTCTATTAATTCAGTTGGGATGGTCGCATAATAATTCCTAAAAATTAAGGTTGTAATGGGAATACCATAGATTATCTGGGCCAAAATTAAGCCTGATAATGAACCATATAAGCCTATCCGTCTCATAGTTTCGACAAGAGGTATCAGTATACTTTGATAAGGAATAAACATTCCAAATAGAAATAGAGAGAAGATCACGTTAGAATATTTAAATTTCCACTTGGAAAAAACATATCCGTTTAATGAACCAACCGATGTAGAAATTACGGTGGCAGGGATTACCACATAAATACTATTCATAAACATCCTGCCCAGTCCATTAAATCCCTGTTCAACACTACCGACCCAGACCAGTTTAAAGTTTTCTAAAGTAAACTCCATCGGAAAATACCACATCCGTGAAAGGCTTACTTCTTTAAAGGACTTTACAGAAGTAGTAAAAAGGATATATATAGGAATCAGGTATATAATTGAAAAAAATATTAATATCCCATATATAATTATTCTGGACATCCTTATCTTTTTTATCTTAGCAGCGAATAGTCCCTCGTTTTTCACTACTTATTCACTCCTTCGCAGATGTATTAGATATGGGACAACCAGAAAGGAAATAAGTATCAAAAGAATAATACCTATAGCTGCGCCGGTATTGAAATTATTGCCTCTAAAGGTGGTATCCCACATAAAAAATGCCGGAACATCAGTTGCAAATCCTTTGCCCGGTCCAGTCATGGCTGCAACAAGGTCAAATACCTTCAGCGAAATATGTCCCAAAATAATGACTATCCCTAGTGTTATTGCTTTGAGATTTGGCATAATAATATATCTATATAATTGAAATACATTGGCTCCATCTATATGGGCTGCATCACGAATGGAAATAGAAATCCCTCTAATTGCCGTTAAATACATAACCATTACATAACCAGACATCTGCCAGATAGCTGCTATAGCAACAGCAACAATTCCAAATGTTCTATCGGTGTACCACCCATTAATTAAAAAATCTAGATTAAGCCATTCAAATAACTGATTAACACCTATGTAACCGGCTATTTGATTTCCTGGGCTTAAAAGCCAGCCCCATACAACACCTGTAACAACTAAGGCTACAGCCATAGGAAATAAAAACACACCCCGGAAAAAAGTCTCCCCCCGGACATTCTGATCAAGCAAAATACTCAGGAATAAGCCAATAACAAGACATCCTCCTATGAACACAACGGAAAATACTAACATATTCCTCAAGTCAATTTGAAATCGCTGGGTGTTGAAGAGTTTAATATAATTTTGTATGCCTCGCCAGGCATAATTAGGTATAATTCCTTTCCATTTACTCAAAGAAACATATCCATTCCAGATAATAAAGCTATAGACAAAAACAGCAATAGCAATAATTGATGGTATTACAGTTACAATAGCCCACAATCCGTCATGTTCGTTTGTAAGTCTGGAAAGAAAGTTGCGGTCTTTCTCTATTTTCGTTTTGAGAATCAAGGTTCTTTGCATTCAAACTCCTACCTTTAAAACCGGGCGAGGAATTCCTCGCCCGGTCGGGCTATTTAATGTAGCAGGGCTAGCGTTTGCAGAAGCGATAATAGAGGTCGCAAAAGAGCTGAAAACACCCCGTTACTTAAAAAGCCAACTGCTTACTCAGCCAGTGCCTCTTCAGCAATTGAAACAAGTGCTTTCTGGGTTGCTACTACATCCAAATCAGCGGCAAATAGATTAATTGTATCTTTATATTCTGTTGCCCAACTCTCTTTTGCGGCAGAACCATGAACACAACTGGCTACTATTTCGTTATCTGTCCAATCATTAAAAGACCATTTTTGATAGTCATTAAATTTGGTTGTATCTGCATCTGTTCTGACAGGAATACATCCTTTAAGTGGAGCAAATTTTTCCTGGGCTTCTTTGGAACCAACGACACGTAAAAATTCCATTGCTGCATCCTGATGAGGAGCGTTTTTAGGAATGCCAAAGGTATCATTTATAGCTATAAATGATCCGTTGGTTCCAGGTGCGGTTGCCTGGCCATAGTTAAAGTCAGTAAGATTTTTAGCCTTAATCCATCCATCAACCCAATCACCCTGAATTAACATAGCTGCTTTTCCAGCTATAACATATTCCATTGCTGCATCCCAACTTAAAGCTGAGTGGTCTTCATTAGCATAACCAAGCATTTTCTTGAAAGTTTCCAGAGCCTTAGCAACTCCTGGATCAGACCAACTTTTTTCTCCAGTCCATAATCCCCGGTATCCCTCTGCTCCCAATGTTCCAAGCAGGACAGTTTCAAAAGTATGACCAAGTTCATATCCTTTGATTGAACCCAGAGCCAATGGTATAAGACCATTTTTCTCTAAAACCCCAGCCACTTCAAAGAAATCTTCGAAAGTAACAGGAATATCCAGGCTATACTTGGCGAAAACATCTTTATTAAACCAGAGAACATTACCACGGTGAATACCAACAGGAACAGCCCAATACTCGCCATCATATGCTACAAGATTTCTAATTCCTTCAGGCATTACTTCGTTCCAGCCTTCACTTTCATAAATACTGGTAACTGGTACCATTTTACCTATCTCTACCCAAGTGTCGATAAGTTCCTGCCCCCCATGTACCTGGAAAGCATCCGGTGGGTCTCCCCCCAACATCCTCGAAACCAGGACTGCTTTGGCAGTACTACCTGCCCCAGTACCAACAGCAGCATTAATTATTTCTACATCTGGATATTTTCCATGAAATTCATCAAATAATACTTTAAGACCAGTTGCTTCACCACCAACAGTCCACCAACTAAAGATTTCTAATTCATTAGAAGTAACTTCAGCAGCCAGGACCGACATAGACATTCCAGCAAATACCAGCCCCACAAGAATCAATAAAAATAATTTTTTCATTTTTTTCCTCCTTTTAATTTGATTTCCTTAATATTACCACAATCTCATCAAATTCTATCTGTTATAAAATCACCTCCCTTCCTCCTGCATCTACAAATAATAAATAGTTGCTATGTATTTATAAACAGGTTAAATTGTAATTCTTATTTGAAATTTTTATCCTCAATACATTGAATTTTCTTAAACCCCTCTGCCTGAACTCTTTTCCTCTCTTTATTAAAACCTTGACCGATCTCTGCACTAAGCCATCTGTCTACTATGTCCATTGCCACTTTTTCTCCAACAATCCATTTGCCCATACACAAGACATTGGCTCTGTTAATAACATAATGCAGTTCAGCTGTAGTCGCGGATTCGGCCAGGCCAGCATAGATGCCTTTGAATTTATTTGCACAGATACAAACTCCCATACCTGTTCCACACATTAAAATTCCGCGTTCTGCTTCTCCATTCTGTATTGCCCGGGCTACCTTTGGCGCTGTTTCATAGAATACCATAGGTTCTTTTTCATCAGTCATACCCAAATCAAGCACTTCATAACCCTTAGAAATTAAATGCTTTTTAACTTCCTTCATCAACGGGAAGGAACATACTTCACCAGCAATTGCGATTTTCATAAACATTACTCCTTTAATTTTTTTTATAGCTTCAACAACTACCCGTTGAAGCAAATGGTTAATTATAGTGAAACTCCCCCAGCAGGAGCTGGGGGCATCTTTTGTCTACAAGCGAAAAACGAGCTTGAGCCCTTCGGGCTGCCGCTACATCTCCAGACAGGAGTCTGGAGTTTTATGCGGCTCAATAACTGCAATTTCTATTGGAACTTTTTCCTTAAAGTTAATTACTTTATACTTGAGTTAAAAGAAACGTTTAAGAAATTGCAACGATATAACAGCATCATTATAAAAATCAGATGAATAAGCTTCTATGCTTACCCTCCCATGATAATTTATAAACTTTAATGCATTAATAAAAGGTAAATAACTATCCTCATATATATTTTTAGGAAATACTCTGCCTTCAACCCTTGCAAAGTGAACATGTTTTATGTAATCAGCTGCCTCAATTAATATTTCTGGATCCTCTCTTTCGATAGCCATATGATAATAATCGGCAACCAAGCTGAAGTTATCCCCTTTAACTGCCTTTACAAGCTTATACCCTTCTGCAATAGTATTAACTATATTGCATTCAACCCTTCTAAGTGCTTCAACAAGGACAATTATATTATGTTTTTTAGCAATAGAGTCTAAGGTTTTTGAAAGAATTATTAGCTGACCCCATGCTTTCTCCATTGGAAATCCATCTGGAACCTTTTTTGCCGGGCCACTACCAAATACAATATATTCAACCCCAAGCTCCTCTGCCCTGATAAACGCATTTTCTACATATTCTTGGATTTTGGGTATATTAACATTGCTGCCAGTTATCTCTAAATAAGCAGGGAACAAACAGTTACACACCTCACACTTTATATCTGAGCGTTTTATTTTTTCTTTAATTTTTTTAAATTGAATATCATCCAGTTCCATCAATTGCGCAAGTGGGAGTTCTATGTAATCATACCCTATGATTTCAAGCTGATTAATTATTTCAATACCTGTTTTATCGACACCTGCTGCCACCATATTTCCACAACATCCAAATCTCATAGTTCATCGCACAACCTTTATTTTAATAATATATATCGAATGAATAGCATACATAGTTATATTATCGCCAAATAGATGCAATTAGCAATCTTTCTTCCTGCTATTATAAAGCTAAGAAGATGTTAAAATATCTTCTCTTAAAAGATAAACTAAACCTATTATAATCCTCAATCGAAGCGCTCTTACAATTATTGTTAGTTTAAATCGTCTTCTCATAACTAAATAAAGTTATTAATTTTTAAACTAACGCTATCAAATGTAAATTGTATACACTTTATCAGGCCCAACCATGCATTGTAGGAATGGAGGTTCTTATTAAGGCATTCATTATATAGTCTTTTCTTTCGTAAAAGGAATTTACTCTTCTGTAAAATATCTTTCAGTAATTATTTTATCCTCGGTAAAGAAGTTAACTATGGCCTTCCCTTGGGCCTTAATATCAGCATACTGGGATTCCTTCATACCGCCAAATGGTAAATATGCAACAGGAGCAGGAATGCCAATATTTATCCCGATCATACCTGCTTCTACTTCTAGTTTAAATTTTCTTGCATAGTAGCCATTTTGAGTATATATGGAAGCACCATTGCCATATTTATGATCATTTATAATCTTAATTGCATCATCTAAAGTATCTGCTTTAATTATCGCTACAACCGGCCCAAATATTTCAGTATCATGTATCTTCATTTTAGGTTTTACATCGGTAAATACCGTCGGACCAATAAAGTATCCATCTTCACAACCAGGCACTATTATATCCCTTCCATCCAGTGCCAGGTTTGCACCTTCTTTTATACCTTCTTCAATCATAGATAGAATAAAGTCCTTGGCTTTTTTGGAGATGACCGGTCCCATAACTAAAGGCTGGTCTGCTACTTTAGGATCCAACGGATCTGCTACTACTATATTTTTTGAATCTTCTATAAATCGAGCACATAGGGTCTCATACACGTCTCCTACTCCGATAATGACAGAAGAAGCCATACACCTCTGTCCGGCACAGCCATAACAGGAAGTAGTCGCATTTCTTATCACCTGGTCTAACTTAGCATCTGGCATAACTACCAGATGATTTTTAGCACTTCCCATAGCCTGAAATCTTTTATTTGTCTTAGCACACTTTTCCGCAATAATCTTACAGGTATTAGTTGAACCTACTATGGATATACCCTTTACCTTGGGGCTATCCATAAAAGCTTCTGCTACGGTTTTATCTCCATTTACAAGATTAAATACACCAGGAGGAAGGCCAATCTGGTCAATATATTCTGTAATCAGTTGCATGGTCATAGGAACCTGTTTGGATGCCTTAATTAAAAAAGTGTTTCCAGTAGCCAATGCATAAGGCAGAAACCAGAAGGGAACCATAGCTGGAAAGTTAAAGGGAGCAATCATAGCAAAGACTCCGATAGGCAGTCTTAATACTTCTCCGTCTATACCAAAGGAGCTTCCAATTATTTTATCTCCCTGCTGAAGTATAGGCATGCCCGCTGCCACTTCGATATTTTCGTAGACACGTTTAAACTCTGCTATGGCATCAGGCAGAGATTTTCCCATCTCGGCTACCATGGTCCTTGCCAGCTTTTTTTCATTGGCTCTAAGTAGTTCATTTAACTGAAATAGTGGTCTTACCCTCCTGGCAACCGGAGTATCACTCCAGCCGGGATATGCATCCGCAGCTGCGTCAATAGCACGGTTTGTTTCTTCAGTCGTTGAAAGCGGAACCTTAGCTATTATTTCTCTGGTAGCAGGATTTTCCACATCCAAATACCCGTTGTTTTTTGGCTCTATCCATTTTCCATTAATATAATTTTTTATTACCTTTACTTCTTTTATTGATTCTTCTAAAATTGCCATTCTTTATCTTAACTCCTCAATTTATTTTATTATTTTTATATTTATTTATTCTAAAAACTTAAACCATAAGCCTTAAATTGTCCGATTATTTTTCCTAATATCTATTAGGTTAGCAATTTTCATGCCAATTAAATTTTCTTGATATAATTTCTTTGAAAACTTAAGGAATATCAATAAGTCCACAATAAATGGCACTCACTTATATTTTGCATTATATGGCTTATTAATTATTAATGCCATATCATGCTACATTATATTGCAACTTCTTAATTTAAAAAACTCTCTTCCTAGAACGAGTAAAATATAAGAATAAATTATCTCAATTTTTTACTTAAACTAAAAATTATACAGTTTATTAGTTTTTTTTCTTAATTAATTCTTTGGTTTCTTTTACAATATTTTCAGAAGTTAAGCCATATTTAGTAAATAAGTCTTCTAGTGGGCCTGATTCACCAAATATATCTTCTATGCCTATCCTTTTTATTAATGCGGGCTCGCTCTCGCTTAAGACTTCTGCGACCGCACCGCCAAGGCCTCCGATAATGCTGTGGTTTTCAACTGTAACTATGTGTCCTGTTTCTACGGAAGCCTTCAACAAAATATCTTTATCTATTGGCTTGATAGTATGTAAATGTATTAATCTAACGCTAATTCCTTGGTCAACTAATATATTTGTTGCAATTAAAGCTTTTGAGGTCATCATTCCTGTTGAGACAATGGTAACATCTTTTCCCTTTCGTAAAGTAACACCTTTATTCCATTCAAATTTATAATTCTCATCAAAAATAACGGGAGTATCGCAACGGATACAACGCAGATATACAGGTCCATTATATTCAACACATGCCCTAACTGCTTGTTTCATTTCCACAGCATCTGCAGGAACAATAACTGTCATATTTGGTATAGCTCTCATAATAGCAATATCTTCAAAGGCTTGATGGGTAGCCCCGGCTTTTCCAGTCGGAATTCCCCCATATGAGCCTACTACCTTAACATTGAGTTTAGGATAAGCTATAGAAATACTAACTTGATCACAGGCTCTTTTGGAAGCAAAAACTGCAAAAGCAACTGCAAAAGGTATAATCTTTTGAGTAGTAGCCATTCCCGCGGCTACCCCCATCATATTTTGTTCGGCTATGCCCATTTCAAAAAACCTATCAGGGAAGGCTTCTTTAAAAATAGATGTTTTAGTTGAAGTCGCAACATCAGCATCTAAAACCACTATATCTTTTCTTTCTTTTGCCATTTCTACTAACGCTTCACCAAAAGCAGTTCTGGTAGCTATTAATTTATTCTTCATAATTAAAATCCTTTTTCGTTAGAGTATCCCAATTCTTTTAATGCTTGTTTTACTTGTTCTTTGGTGGGAGCCAATGAGTGCCATTCAACTTTATTTTCCATAAAAGATACACCCTTACCTTTAATCGTATGGGCAACCACTATAGTAGGTTTTCCCTCAAATTTAACCGCCTCTTCCAATGCTTGTACTATCTCATTTATTCTATGGCCATTTATTTCTATCGTATTCCAACCGAATACACGCCATTTCTCGATTACTGGTTCAATATTCATAATTGTATTCGTCTCGCCATAAAGTTGTAATTTATTATAATCTAATATAGCAATAAGATTATCTGTATTATAATTAGCGGCTACAATTGCCGCTTCCCATACTTGTCCTTCCTGAGTTTCTCCATCTCCTAAAATAACAAAAGTCCGGTAGGTTTTTTTTAAATATCTGGCGGCTAAAGCCATCCCTAATGCCACAGAAATTCCTTGTCCTAAAGAACCTGAGGACATATCCACTCCAGGCGTCTTGTTCATATCAGGATGCCCTTGAAGTCTGCTATTTATATGATCAAAAGTTAATAATTCTTCTTTAGGGAAATACCCTCTCTCAGCCAAAGCAGCATACCAGGCAGCCGAAGCATGACCTTTAGAAAGAACAACACGATCTCTATCTTCCCATTCGGGATTTTCAGGGTCAATTTTTAAAATATGAAAATATAAAACAGCCATGATATCAGCTATTGATAAAGCTCCCCCTATATGCCCTCCCTCTGCATTAGATATCATCTCAATAATATATCTTCTAATAATATTTGCTTTTTTTTCTAAATTTTTAATTAGTCTTTCTTGAAATTCCACCAAGGTTCTCCCCTCTTCATATATGGTAGTAGTCTTAAAATTCTTCTTATTATAACTTTATAAGCAAATTACGTGCCAACTTTGTTGCAACATGAATTAATCGCCTAACATTCTTATACTTCAATGATTAAATCGAGATTTACATACACTTTTATCTTTTTCAAAAATATTTTTTGTTGCATTATGCTATAGCATTTTGCAACACTTTATATATTTGATTACTTATTTATGTTCTCATAAAAATTGAGATG
>ASPC01000020.1 GCA_000405345.1 Atribacteria bacterium SCGC AAA255-N14 | reverse complement strand
TTTCTTTTAATTTTTACACATACTATAATAGACATGCTCGATACAAATAAATATCAACCTTATAAATTTTCCCTGTCTTATTTATTTTAATTTTCCTTTAGGGTTTGGCAAATACGCACTCTGGAGATACCTAGCTTGCAGGCAAGGTCAGCCTGGTTTTTCATTTGTCAGTTATCAATCATCTTTTTTTATTCTTCAACTAAATAAATAAGGTTTCGACATACATGTTTGATTTGATTTGTTTTCTTGACTTAGTGAGGAAAATAAAATGCAAATAGAGAAGTTCTGTCTATGTTACAACCCGGGGAGCCTGACAATTTCAAGCCCTTTGGCAATTACTGAAGGACTTTTTTATTTAAAAAGAAGGATTTTTAGAAATTATGTAGTATTAAAATATAGAAATTATATTGCAGCTAAAAATAGTGTAGGATGGTCTAGACCAATAATAAAAATTTTAGAATATTACCGAAATTAGCAATGCTCAACGCGGAATAGCTTGTCTTTTAGGAACTGTTTTTGAGAGGGAAGATCCTTCAATAAATATGATAGCAAAAACAGCGAATATGAACTCCAATACGGTGAAGAATGCCATGAAAGTATTAAAAGAAATGCAGGTTATAAGCTAGTCTATTTAGAACTTAAATTACAAAAAACCCTTCACTTTTTTAGGGGTATATTCTATATTTTTCAAGGACTTCAGCGAAAAAACGCAGACTAATATACTGGAATAGGATCTGTTTATTTTAATGATAATTTATTATATCTCTTTCTCTCTTCATGGTTAAGATCTCTTTAGTACCAGAAAGAGGATTTTTGAAAAAATGTATCTTATTCTTCCAATTTAATCAATCCTGGCCAATCTGACTAATCTAATTCACCTGGCTAATTTAATCTACTCCGGCTATCTCTGATTTTACAACTCTAACCACGCGCGGGGCGGGTAACTTTCCTTCCCCCTTAAATCCCCCCTAAGAAACCCCTCTTATCCCCCTTCCTTTAATTATTGCTCCTTGGCTCAAAAGCTACGCTCGCGGGGACGCTTCTTAGCATAAGTGCAGGGGAAAGTAACGCTCTTATGCGCGCCGCGCCGCTGTTGCTTCACTTTATTCGCACACCGCAAAAAAACAAGGTTAGGCTATGATTCATTAGGGGGGAAGCATAACACTCAAAAAATAACTCCCTCACTCTTTATCAGCAAAGGAGCTATTTTTTATTAATTGAAATGAGCTATTTTATTTTGATAGTTTAAGAATTTATTCGACTAAGGAATTTCTTCCCCAACCATTCCCCTGGGGTACAAAAACACAGATACCATCACATTCTTCATCACAATCATGGAGTATATAATCCGAATCCAGTCCGTTGGGGATACCGTCTCCATCCTCATCGGGTGCGTCTTGCTGATTGCCTATTCCACTATTTATCCCGTTATTTGAGTTCCCCCTTCCGTTTACTCCCTTTCCACCCGCTAAAGCAAAGGATGCGAAAATTCCTACTGCCAGTACTATGAGCAGTAGAATTACTCCGACTTTTAAATTTCTTGAACTTTTCATTCTGTTCGTTCCTCCTTAAATTTTTTGATGACAATATTTTTTTGTCATTCACTTATTTATACGCAAGAGGAAGGAACTTTCTTTCATTATCAAAAATATTTTTTTAAAAATGAATCTTTTTTTCTAAAACCAGCTATTTTTTTTCATTCCAAACTTTCTCTATTCTATTGTAATGCTCCCTGGTAGCAGCGGCTAAATCAAGCAGAATCTCTTTTATTTCCCGGCAATCAGGTTCAAATATAGTTTAGTCCTCTCCCCGTAAAAAAAGATAAAAACGTAGAAGAACCCCGCCTTTATATTTTTAACCAGGCTAAAAAAGCTCCTGGCGGGCGGTCGTGGCATAAGTAGATTGACCGGAGTGGTAAAATGGGTTGATTAAAGTAGCTGGAGTAGTCTAAAACTGATAGGAATATGTCCGGATGATAAGATTATAAGGGAAATTAAATTTAATCAAAATAACACATATTTTAAATAACTTTAAAAAAAGAAGGATTTTTTAAACAAATGTAGTATAATTATATAATAATGTAAAATAATTATAACATTTAATATGTGCAAAAGCTCTATTTAAATTATATTTTATGGGATTACTTGTAGAAATTAAAGGAGGGATAAATGCACTTTTACGATTCTATTTTATATAACTGTATTTGTGAAATAAGATTTGAACCAAGATTTATTTATCATGGCAAAAGGTATGAAATATGCGAAAAATTTCAAAATAAGTTACCCAATTGGAATATAGATATAGGGAAAATAGAACTTAACGATTTATTTGGAAAAAAAGAAGAAGATAGAAAAAATATTTTTAGATTTACTAATAGAGGAGCTTCTTTAAATACTCATAATGCGGGTGTATATGAAAATTTTAAATCTCTTGCAGAGCTTATATTCCCAAAAATTATAGAGGGATTAGGATTAGTTAAATTAGATAGGGTAGGCATTAGAAGTTTTTTTATTTTTCAATCTGATTCAGGTTTTTCGGATTTAAAAGACTTTCTATTTAATAAATTATATAATGTTGAAGCAAAAAATAATAATATTTTCGGGGAAATTACTGATATAGCATACGTGATAAACACTAAAAAAAATAATTTCGATTTGCATATAGAAATTGGTCCATTAAAAAAAGAAGAAATAATGAAACGTTTTGGTTTTGTGGGGAAAATAGCTCCTGAAGTTAGTATTCTACTCGATTTAGACTGTTCCAAAAAAAATGTTAAAAGTAATATTTTTTTAAATATACTAAAGGAATATAATGAAATCATAAATGATATCCAAGTTGATTTATTAAATTATCTTAAAAAGGAGAAATGATATGGTATCTGTATTAGATGTAGATGAATTTATTGCAACGAATAAATATTTAAACTCAAATAGAATTCAAGATAAAAATATTTATAATACGGAAGATAACATTGATAAAACTACTGAAACAAAAAAAGATAGTACAATGTATAATTTTCCCGTTATTAATCAAATATCTTTAGAATGTAAAAATATTTTTATAGAGTCTTTAAATAGCAAAATTTATAAGTTGAAAAAACCTATCCCAGTGTGCATTGAATATGATGGGAAAACATACATTGCAAATAGTTATGACTTAGGATTATATGGATACGATGATATGGAATTGGAAGCAATAGAAGACCTGAAAAAATCAATTATAGAATGCTACGAAGACTTAAAAACTGAAACAGAATTGAGTCCAATTTTAAAAAGAATGATGGTTTATTATAAAGAAATAATAGAAGAAAAGTAATATGCAATTAAAAAAAATAGAAGCACAGACGATAATTAATAAACTACAGATAGAATATAGTCATAAAAAGCATAATTATGGGTGGTTTAAATATAAAGGGATACCTATTTTAGCAGTATATTATTCTCATGGTAGAGGAGATATGCCAGGAAAAGTTCCAGATAAATTTAGACAATCTTTAAAAATTAATGAGGATGATTTTGAGAATTTAAAAAATTGTCCTCTTAGCAGAGAAGATTATATCAAAATTCTAAAAGAAAAAGGACTTATAAAATAATTGAGTAATACAAAAGAATATTTACCAAAACCCTTGCCCTAAGAAAGCAGGGGTTTTTTATTTTGGCTTGAAATATTAGATTTTTAAAAATTGCATATTAAGTAGATGAAAGCAAGGAAGGGGTCCTTCTTATACCGGAAGGATCCCTTTTATTTTTATAATATAGCGAGCAATTCAAAGCTAATCAAAGAAAAACACATCTTTATTTATGTAAATCAAAGCGGACGCTTTAATATTGACTTATACATGGTAATATGATAATATGTTCATATAACAACTTGGTTTTACTTGATTCAAATCCCATAAAAAAGGAGGTGAAAAATAAATGGCAACAGTAATAACCGTCCCTCGTGATTCAAGCCTGCAATTTAGACTGGTAGTAGGTACCAATCCGGGTACCGGAGCTCCTATCATCAACAGCAAGTCCTTTGGTAATATTAAATCTACTGCTCTAGATCAGGATGTCTATGATACAGCTACCGCTTTAGTAGGCCTGCAGAAGTATACCGTAGATGAAATCAGACTCGGACAAGAATCCCAACTTACTGAATAGTAAAATAGTCGTTAATAGGAGAGGAGGAGGAGTATGAAAGAAAATTAACGGCTAAAAACTAAAAACCGATAACGGATTTACCTTCTGGTAAATCCTGAAAAAGGAGGTGAAAAAATAAATGCCAACCGAATTAGGAGAAGTAACCAGTTATAAGAGACTCTATATGCAATTCAGGGACAGTGCTGCAAACACTACCAACCTTACTTTGGATAATCCTAAAAATTTAGATGATGCAGATTACGCTGATTTTGCCGCACAAGATGCAGCTATTGAAGGAGTTATGGATACTATAATCGCTAAGAACATTTTCCATAATAACGGGAATGACCTGGTAGCCAAAGTCAATGCCAGGATCCTTGATTACAAGTCTACCGATGTGATGGATGTGTAATATAAAATCAATATAAAATCTTCCTTGGAGGGCTCCGCGGACCTTCCTTGGGAGAGAGAAAAAAAGAAAGGAGAAATCAATGTTAGAAGTATTTATCACCAAATATCTGTTGGATTTCGCTCTGGTCTTTCTGGTAGGCCTGGCCTCTAAATATATGGTGGGCAAGTTAGGCCAGGATAGGACAGACAAGATAAAAGAGGCTATACTTGCCGCTATGCTCTGGGCAGAAGAAGAGCTGGGGGTAGGAAACGGTGAGGAAAAATGGAAGATAGCCTGGGTAAAACTGGTTGAAATATTAAGGAAGCAGAAAGTAGAATTAAAAGAGGGTGAGATTTCCTATGTAAAGGATCTTATGAAAGCCACTGTTCCGGAGGTGAATGAAATCATCTATAAGGCTATGCCGGATGTAGTAAGGAATGCCAGGACTTTAAAATATAAATAAATTATGGATAAAATTAATGATATAGAATTAACTGAATATTTTTCTTTATATGAGTTTGAGTGTCCCTGCTGTAAGCGGGTTATGCTGTCTCCGGATCTTTTTGCCAGGTTAAATCATTTAAGGATGGTTATAAATAGGCCAGTATATATCAATTCCGGTTACCGGTGTAAAGAAGAAAATCATAAGGTCGGGGGAGTTCCCGGTTCTTATCATCTCCTGGGTATGGCAGTAGACATTCAGGTAAAGGATTTTTTACTTTATGATCTTCTTCTTTATGCTCAGGAAATAGACTTTAATGGTATTGGATTTTATGAAAAGAAAAATTTCTTACATCTTGATATTAGGCCTGGATCAAAACAATTTTGGAAAGGAAATAAGTGAATTGGATATTGAATATGCACTAAAACTAATAGCAAATAACGGCTTTCCTTTGGTGCTTTCTGTATATTTAGTGTGGAAATTAGAGTTTTTTATTAATGAAATAATCAAGAATCAAAAGGAATTTTCCCATAGTATTACCACTGAAATCAAAGAAATCAAGCAGGCAATCAATGAATTGCGGGTTGATTTTGCAAAATATCAATGAAACTGTTGCTACATAAGGTTTTTAGCGTTTTTAAAAAAAGCTTCTAAAACTGCGTATATGAGGCGAATTTAAAAAATACGATGATTCATACCAGCCACCTTAAAACAAGGGCTTAAAACAGGCTTATATTGATGATAATTTTTCTTGATTCATTATATTCTCCGCTTTTATCCATCTTTGCTCTGATTATCTCCCATTCTATCTTGAATACTCTTGTTCTATCTATATACTTACCAGAATACTAAATAAATCCTTCAAATCTAAAGTGTAAAATTATTATAACTCACTTGAAAAGCATACTACTACCTTCTTGTCGTCTTCTGTGTAAAAGCACGTCATTTACTCCTTCTGCCAAAAATAAAATCCTTATTTCATATACATTTCAGATTACATATTTACGACATTTTGACGTATTCTTTATTAAATGTTGACAAAATCTATTAAAAGTATAAACTGAAACGAAGAATCCGAATTCAAATATAAACAATTTCAAGTTATACAAAATACGCCAAATTTTTGCTTAATCTGAAAGTAAAATTATGAAAACATTTCCAATCGATGAAAAATTATGTTTGCTAAATAGTTTTCTTAACAAATATACGGATACTATGAGCTTTTTTGCATGGGAGTTAAAGAAATTTCGTACTAACAAATATATACTCGAAAAATACGTGATTTTCCATTTCATTTGTTTGGAGATACTGATGGAGATATATTCTTTAATGCGGTTGCTAATACTTTTTTAGAAATGTGTTTAATCTCGGCATTCAAATTGTCGAATGATACATCAACAGATGCTTACACAATGAAAAAATTTAAAAAAGAAATAAGTAAAAATATTGAAAAGAATTATTTAATACAATTTTATTCACACTTAAAAGAAATCGATTTTAACAAAAAATTAAATGTTATCGATGAGAAAGTTAGAAATCTTAGAAATAAAGCCTTAGCACACGTTGATGAATCATATGTTAAAAATCAATTAAATCTACAGGGAATTTCCTGGACTGATTTTGATATTATTGAAAACACCTTAATTAATGCTTTTAATGGATTATCCTTTAATTCCGAATGGGAGTTACTGCCTATAAGTTATGATTCAAGAGTCCAACATCCCAAAGATATTGATTCAAGGCCAGATATTGTTAAAATTTTAGATTGTGTTGCTAAAGAAAGCTCTTTTCTTAACTTGCCTGAGGATAATCCCATTGCATGGAAAATTGAAATAGAAGGAATCTCTAAAGAAGATTTAGAGATTTTCAATTATTATCGTAGAAAAAATAATCTTAGTACATTTTGATGTGGCTCAATTCAGATAACAGAGTGTATTCGGATTGCCCCTTTGGTGTTTCGCCCAAATTTCTCTTTGGGGAAATTCAGATATGTCCGGAACATTATGCGCCATACACATAATGTTTTTATTAAATACAAAATAATTAAGGAAATACAATGTATCGTTGTTTTACTGTTGATCGTAATAAAACTTTAGAAGAAGAACAAATAATTAATTTAGTTAAATATACTGATGTTAACCCTCTTGAGCTACAAGTTCACATTGATTCTTTGTTTCCTGATGGAGTTACAAGTCATGGTGAGTGCTATATACTTAGAGGGCAAACGCCTGCTAAGGGTGTGAATGAAGTTATCGAACTCCTTTTTGAGTATGTTCGTAAAAGTTATTTCCCTTCTCGCCCTTCACGTTTTCAATCTTTTTTTGCATCTGAAAACATTGACCAAGCAGTGAATTTTAGAAATAAACATAGAACATCAGATAGTTTAATCTGGGAAGTTGAATCAAATGTTGCATTTAAAGCAGACATGCGCCTATTGACCTTGCAGGGTTCATTGTTGAAATTGTCTTATAATGCACACCTATACTGGAAAGGAATACCGGGTGAAAGTAATCCAGTTTGGGAATATTTAATGGTGCCTCCTGTGAAGATAATTCGTAAAATTGATTGATTTCATAAACCATAAATAAACAATTCGAGCACACTGTGAATAACAGCTTGTTTGAAGGTCACTTCGCTCACTCAAATACCTACGGCATTTCGCAAACAAGCGAGACGCTAGGAGAAAATTATGCCATACCAATACAAAAGAGAACCATTAAATAATGATGAAGTGGATAAATTAACTAATTCCTGTGATACTTTCCGGGAAAAATTTGTTATATGGACCATGCTCGATACAGGCTTAAGGTTGTCAGAATTTGCTGATCTTAAAAAAGAAAACGTTCAATGGCAGGAAAAAAGACTGGTTATCTACGGCAAGGGCGGTCCTTACGGCAAAAAAACAAAAAGAAGAATAATCCCCATGACTGATCGTGTTAGAAGATTGGTTGAGTATCATTTTGCCGAAAATAACAATATCGGAATGAGCAAAAGGACAATCGAGAGAACAGTAAAGAATGTAGCTGATAAAGCAGGGGTTGCAAAGAAAGTTAGTCCCCACGTTTTAAGACATACTTTTGCAGTAAATTGTATTAAAAAAGGAATTTCTACTAGAGCCCTCCAGTCTCTTTTGGGCCATGATAGATTGGCGACTACTGAAATTTATCTTAATCTATCTCCGGAAGACGCTATTAGAGAGTTTTTGAATAAGTGGTAATTAAAATGATACTGGGAAGAACAAAATCCCAATAAACCAAGATTTTCACTTAATAAAAATTAAACAAAAAATATTGGCAGGTTGTTTATGAGAACACTTTTCGTATTTATTGACGAATCGGGCAATTTTGATTTCTCTCCAAACGGAACTAAATATTTTTCTATTTCTGCTATTAGTACTTTGGATCCTTTGGGGAAAGAGGGGTTAGAAAAAATAAAATATAATTTAATGGAAAATGGAAATAATACTGAATATTTTCATGCTTCAGAGGATGAGCAATTTGTAAGAAATATAATTTATAACTTTATAGAAAATTTAGAAGATATAGAAATAGATTCGGTGATAGTTCAAAAAAATAAAGCAAATCCTTCTTTATATATTCCAGAAAAAAAGAAAATGTCGAAAAAAGAAAAGGGCTACAAACTTTACATCATAGCATTGCGTACTTTACTTAAGTATATTTTCGAAAGATATGAGAGCTCTGAAAATATCGATTTAGTAGTTGTAATTTTAAGTTCTATTTTTGATAAAAACAAACAAGCCCTAATAAAAATGATAATAAAAAAATACTTAAAGCAAGAATTCCAGAAACCTTTTTTTCTTTATTTTCACGAATGTAGATCAGATAAAAATACGCAAATTGCAGATTATTGTAGTTGGGCTATTCATAAAAAATGGACAGACGGAGAAATGAGGCCTTATAGTGCGATCCAAAATAAGATAAGAAGCGAATTTGATGTTTTTGGAATTGGGGAAAACATTTACTATTAATACTCTATAAAAAAAAATGACCACCCTACCTATCCTTAGAAGAGACCAGGGTCTCTTATCAGCAGGGTGGAACGTTTAAAAACCATTTTTATAATATAACAAATTTCCCAAATTGTCAAATTGTCAAGTTGTATTGAATAACAATAAATTAATTATTGGAGTTAAATGATATGAAAACTAATTTTAAAATTAAACTATACGACCTGCTGAAAAAAGACTCTCGCCTTTGGGATGAAGAAAAAAAGGAACTCAACGAAACTCTTTTGAAAGACTTGATTGATAAATTGGACGAAAAACTTATTGAATTATTGCTTAGTGACAAAGAAACGAAAGAAAAGTTTTTTATAAAAGTTAAAGATGTTTTTGTTTTTAAGCAAAATGAGCTGAAGTTTTTTATTGATGAGAATAAGCTGGATAATTCCTACACACAATACCAAAACAAAATCGGCTTGAAGGTTGGTAATAAACTTCTTTCCGAACGAGATGAGGTTGTTTTAGATTGGCCTTTCAAAGACTGCGTGCTGGAAGGCGGGATGACCAAAGAAGATCAAAAAAGAAATGAAATCTTTTTTAATGAGGTTTTGGCAAAGGATGAAATTGACCGGCTTTTTGATCCAAAAGCATTGGTAAATTGGAAAAGATACACCGCTAAAGGAGAGGAAAGAATTAAAGAACTCAAAAGAGATAAAGATGGTACTATACGGGAAAACTTGATTATTAAGGGTAATAATTTACTTACCCTGCATAGCTTAAAAGAGCAGTTTGCGGGCAAAGTGAAACTAATTTACATTGATCCACCGTATAATATTGGCAAAGATGATTTTGGTTATAATGATAATTTCAATCACTCTACTTGGCTTACATTTATAAAAAACAGGCTCAAAATAGCATATGAGTTATTATCTCCCGATGGAGCTATCTTTGTACAAATAGATCATCATGAATTAGCATATCTTAATATACTTATGGATGAAGTTTTTGGTCTTGAGAATAAAGTTCAAATTATTTCCCTAAAGGTTTCAGCTGCATCTGGTTTTAAGGCAGTTAATCCTGGTCCTATTGATGTAACAGAATTTATTCTTTTTTATACAAAAAATAAAAATAAATTTGCATTTCAAAAAAATTATGTAGAAGCTAGTTATCATAAAAACTACAATCTATACTTGGAAAGGTCAGAAAAAATTGAAAAATGGAAATTAGTATCGCTTAAAGAAAAAGTTATAAAAGAAAGCGGCTATAAAAGCGGAAGTGAAATGAAAGAAAAATATGGAAATATTGCTGATTTGGTTTTGTCAAGATTGATATCAGATTTTGCATTTTCGAACCCGGAAAATGTTGTGAGTATACGAGACCTTCATAAACCATCAAAAAAAGTTAAGGAGTTACAAGAATCTTCAAGAAAAAATAGAGATGAAATTATCCCATACAAAAAACGAGACGGTTCGTACACATATTTAATTAACGGAGGCGCACTTGCTTTTTATTCGAATAAAATAAAAGAAATTGATGGAGAATTAAAGGTTGTAGAATTACTTACAAATTATTGGAACCATATTTCATGGGCAGGAATAGCACGCGAGGGTGGTGTTCGTCTTAAGAATGGTAAAAAGCCCGAAAAGTTATTAAAGCAAATAATTGAAATTGTTGGAGCTAAAAACGACGATATTATTGTCGATTTTTTTCTTGGAAGTGGAACGACATGTGCTGTTGCTCATAAACTTAAAATACAGTATATCGGAATTGAACAATTAAATTATGAAAATAATGATTCTGAAGTAAGGCTTAAGAATGTTATTAATGGTGATCAGTCCGGTATTTCAAAGTCTGTTGGCTGGCAAGGTGGCGGTGATTTTGTTTACCTTGAACTTGCCAAGTGGAACGAGGAAGCAAAAGAAAAGATTTTGAAGGCAAAAAGTTTAACTGAATTGGAAAAGCTGTTTGATGAGCTTTATGAACGATATTTTCTAAATTACAATGTTAAAACAAAAGAATTTAAGGAAAAAATATTAAAAGAAGAAGGGTTTAAAAAACTTAACTTAGATGAGCAAAAGAATCTTTTCGTGGAAATGCTGGATATGAACCAGATGTATGTGAATTTTAGCGAGAGAGCAGATAAAAAATATAATCTTTCAGAAAAAGATATTAAATTAAGTGAGGAGTTTTATTTAGCAAAATGAACTACTCAACCGATCAACCTTTTCTTTATTCTGTCGTTCGAGAAAAAGCCTATGAATATGGAGTAATAAAACCAAAGATCCCCTCTTATATTTTAGAGAACTTGAAATATACTTTATGGACCTGGCAGGAAAAAGCACTTGAGCTTTTTTTAACAAATGAGGAATTAAGAAACAAAGAAAATTCAGTTGAACCGAATCACCTTATGTTCAACATGGCTACCGGTACCGGGAAAACCATGCTCATGGCGGCTTTAATTTTGTATTATTATAAAAAAGGCTACCGGTATTTTATTTTCTTCGTCAATCAAAACAATATCGTTGATAAAACCGAAAATAATTTTATCAATAAAAACCACACTAAGTACCTTTTTCGCCAAAATATTGTGATTGACGATAAAATAATAAATATTCGAAAGGTGGAGACTTTCGATAATATAGATGATATACAAATTAAATTTACTTCAATTCATAAACTTCATAATGCGGTTTATTTAGCAAGAGAAAATTCGGTTACGCTCGAAGATCTACAGAAAAAGGATTTAGTGATGATTGGTGATGAAGCGCACCATCTCAATGCCTCAACAATAAGAAATGGACAAATAGAAATGGATTTTCCGTTGGAATTAAAAGAAAACGCTAGCGAAAAAGATATTGAAAAAAGCTGGGAAAATACGGTGCTTAATAAAATCTTAAAAAAAGGCAAGAGTGAACAAGAAACAGAAAACAAAAATGTATTATTAGAATTTACAGCAACCATACCAAAAAATGCGGATGTTATAGAAAAGTATAGAACAAAAACAATATACAAATTTGAACTTGTAGATTTTCTAAAAGCTGGCTATACCAAAGAAATAAATCTCGTTTCTACATCACTAATAAAGAAAGATAAAATTTTACTCGCTTTACTTTTCAATTGGTATCGCCACCAAATTGCACTCAAAAACAATATTTCTAATTTTAAACCGGTAATGCTTTTTAGAAGTAAACTTATTGAAGAATCAAAAAAGGATTATGAAGAATTTTTATCGCTCATTACCGAATTAAAATCGGCCGATTTTGATTTTCTTAAAAATATTGAAAGGAATATCAAACAAGATCAATCAAGTTTATTTAAAGTTTACGAACAAGGTAAAAGCCGTGTTAAGCAAATGCTCCGGTATATTAAAGATGAAAAAATTGGTATTAGAGAGATTGTGAACTATGTAAAAGATGAGTTTAGCGAAAGAAATTGCATTATAACTAACTCAAAAGATAACAAGGCAACCACCAAAGAAAAGACAACAGAGGAACAGGAACAATTGCTTAATAGTTTAGAAGATAAAAATAACCATATCCGCGCAATCTTTACGGTTAAACGATTGACGGAAGGATGGGATGTTTTAAACCTTTTTGACATAGTTCGTCTTTATGAAGGACGTGACGAAAAGCATCAAAACGGGCAGAGAGCCGCAGGGCAAGCCACCGTACAAGAAATACAACTTATCGGACGGGGTGTGCGCTATTATCCATTTACCTATAATGAATATGAAAAAAATAAGAGAAAATTTGATAATAGCCTGGAAAATCCGCTTAGAGTGCTGGAAGAGTTTTATTATCACAGCGATGATGATTATCGCTATCTTGATGAATTAAAACGTGAACTTAAAAATAAGGGATTTATTCAAGATAATCGCGAGATAAAAAAGTTTGCACTTAAAGATGATTTTAAACAAAGTGATTTTTTTAAAGAGATTAGGGTTTGGAAGAACGAAAAGATAGATAATCCGGAAAGAAGGAAACAAACACTCTCGGAGCTTGAAAAGGATTTTGTTTTTGAATACAAAACGAAAGAATTTGCAATGAAAGAACAGCAAGTCGTTTTAGACAAAGAAAAAGATGAAGTTTTGGCAGAAAGCACCGTAAAAGAAAGCAAAACAATCAGTAAAAAATTAAAAGATTTTGAAAAACATATTATTGCAAAAGCTATCAATAAAAAAGCAACAAAAGATTTATCACTTTTACGTTTTGATAATTTACAGAACGAGTTAAGCATAAATAGTGTTGGCGAAATAATGGGAGATAATTTTATTGGCAACTTTAAGATCGATATAATCACTTCAAAAGATAAAACCGATTTAAGCGATATAAGCAATGATATAAAACTAGAATTGTTATTGGATTTTTTTGATGCTTTTACGAGAAAGCTCAAAGAAATTGCCAATCCATATCTGGGAACTGAAAATTTTTCGCCTTTTTCTTTTGAAGATTTATTTGGAGATATAAAAGAAAAAAGTGTGCTTATCGATCAAGAAAGTAAAAACTTAGAAACTGAATTAAAACGACATAAGTGGTATGTATTAAACAGTTTCAATGGAACAAGTGAAGAAAGAGAATTGATGGAATTTATGAAGAAAATAATCGGGAATTTGGAAGAGAAATATGACGAGGTATATTTACTCCGAAACGAGGAAGTGTATAAAATCTATGACTTTAAGCAAGGTCGCGGATTTGAGCCGGACTTTTTACTATTTTTGAAAGGCAAAAAAGGTAATTTATATTATCAGATTTTTATTGAACCAAAAGGAAATGAATATCTCGGGGATGATGGTACTTTTAAGTCAGGGAAAGAAGGTTGGAAAGAAGATTTTTTAGAGCAAATTTCAGAAAAATACGGAAAAACCAAACTATTAAAAGCTGAAAATAAAAAATATAGCTTAATTGGTCTGCCATTTTTTAACAAAGATCATAATAATAAATTTAAAGAAAAATATCAGGATATAATAAATTAAAATAGATTTTCACAATAATATTTTTGTTGACATGTGTTAGCACATATGCTAACTTTATGTTGAAGGAGTTTTATGCCATTGCCCAAAAAAGAAGATTATATTTTCTACCAGGGAGAAAAGTTCCAGGTAGAATTTTATTTCACTGAAACCGGGGAAATGCCGGCCAAAGAATACTTAGAGAAAGAATCTTTGGAGGTACAAGTTAAGCTAGCCGCCCTGGTAAAATATATTGCAGATCATGGCATACTCTTTAATAAAACAAAATTTAGGAAAGTGGACTCAAAAGAAAATATATTTGAGTTTAAACCCTTAGATCATCGATTCTTTAGCTTCTTCTATGAAGGGAAAAAAATAATTATTACTAATGCTTATAGAAAGAAATCACAGAAAGTAAGTAAAAGAGATCTAGGGAAAGCCAAGAATGTAAAAAATGCTTACACTAATAGATTAAAAGAGGGAATTTATTATGAAAAAAACTAAAACTTATATGGATAAATTAATGGAAAATAAAGAATTTCGCGAGAAATTCGATGAGGAATACCAAAATATTTGTATTGGAGAACAAATTGCCGGAATCCGTCATCGAGCAAATTTAACGCAAGATGCTTTGGCCAAACGAACACATACTACCAAATCAGCGATCTCGCGCTATGAAAATTCTGATTATAAAAGTTATAGCATGCCTCTTTTAAATAAAATAGCAGAAGCTTGCGGGGCAGTTTTAAAAATTGATTTTGTGGCTAAAGGAACGAAAAAGGGTTAAAGGGTTTCAATATTTTAAAATATTGGCCACTACTGAAACTTATCTCAATCTATCTCCGGAAGATACCATCAGAGAATTTTTAAATAAGTGGTAATTAAGCGACTGGCATATGATGTCTAAATTTAAGGTGGTTTTATGTTAAGTTGGAAAGAACTGGAAGAAGAATTCTTTAAACTAAAAGATGCTCTTCAGTCTTCAAGAATTGACGTTCAATGGGGAGATTCAGGTGAATATTGGCGTATCGCAGGAGGTATGCATAAAACAGTTACACAACGTTTTAAACAATTAGCTTGTATTGCGGGTGAAAAACTTTTGGAAGTGGACCAAGTTAAAAATTACAAAGAGATTATTAATGAAAATGACCCAGAAATACGTTGGTATAAAGGAATTAAAAATCTGTTTGATAATAGCTTTGAATTTAAATTCTGTGGCACAATGCGTGATAAGAAGAACAATAATGATGTTGGTTCTATATATGCTGGTTCTGTATATAATATTGCTGAATACTCTGCAAATTTATGCTTAAAAATGATGCCTAAAGAGAAAGATAATAAAAAAAACGTAAGTATAACAAATAGCACATTAATATTTAATAATATTAATGTAGATAGAAGCGTTATTGGGGCCATTAATACTGCGGAGGTAAAACAAATTGATATTACAATGAGCAAAATTAAGAATTCCGGGAATGAAGAACTTACAAAAGCAGTGAAGGAATTTACTGAAGCAGTTATTTCTGAGACTAAACTTAATAATGATACAAAAAATCAAATCATTGAACTAATTTCATTTCTAACCAAACAATCTTTGTTGAATAAGGAAAAGAGGCAAAACTCAATTATTAAAGCTGTATTAACGCACGTTGAAAGTTTAATTTCTACAATTGCTTTACTATTGCCTTTATGGACAAAGCTTAGGCATTTACTTAATTTATAAACAACTCTAAATAAAATTTCTTATTTAATTTTTAATTTTATATTTGACACATCATTTTTTTTAAGTTAAACTGTAGAAAAATAAATCTATATTCTTATAGGTGAAAGAAATGCAAACCTCAGATGTTCTGAAAAAAATAAATATTCCCAGACACAAACTTTATTACCTGGAACAAAAAGGTTATATTAATCCCAAAAAAATAACCAGGGGCGATTTAGAGATGAGAGAATATACAGAAGAAGACTTTCGCAAAATCCAGATAATATGGAAATTTTTGAAGCAGGGCTTTAAGCATAAGATTGCCTATCAAAAAGCAATGGAAAGTCTAAATAATTCTTAAGCCGGTACTCCATCTAAAATTTAAAAAGGATTAACCCTGCTTAGTAGATACTCACTTAACAGGGTTAAGATAAAATATAACCATGAATAAGGGAAATACCCAGAAAATTAAAAGACCTAAAGTTATTGCCGTTACCAATCAAAAGGGAGGAGTGGGAAAGACCAACATCACTTTTAATCTCTCCGGAGCCTTGGCTGAAAAGAACAAAAAGATTCTCCTTATAGACTTGGACCAGCAGGGAAATCTTTCCTCTTCATTTTTAGAAGATATCTACGATCTTAAATTTACCGTTGCCGACCTCTTTTTAGATAATGACCTTGATATTGCCAAGGTTATCCAAAAAACCTCTTTTCAAAACATAGACATTGTCCCTTCCAATATAGAGTTAAGTAAAATAGATTTGCAACTGGCCGGAGAGCCGGATGCCCAGTATTTTTTAGCTGATAAATTAAAAGGCTTAAAAGAATTCTATAATTATATACTCATTGACTGTCCTCCAAGTTTAGGCCTGGCCACTAGAATTGGCCTGGTGGCCGCAGATGAGGTTATTATACCTTTAGAGTGTCAGGAATGGGCCGTTAAAGGGACAGCTTATTTAAGAGGTGCTATAACCAAGATAAGGAAAAGGGCAAATCCCAAGCTCGAAATAATGGGCTATATTATAAATAAGTTTGTCGGAAGAAGGAAGCTGGAAGAGGTTTACCACGACACTGTTTTAGAGGGTTTTAAAGATAAGGTATTTAAAATAGAGATAACGAACAGTGTTAAATATGCTGAGGCAACTACTATAAAAAAACCGATTACTTATTATTTACCTTCTTCAGAACAAGCAGAAACCTATCGAAAATTAGCTCAGGAGTTTATAAATCATGACTAAAAAAAAGGAAGTTATTTTAAGAAAATTCGCCAAAGATACTTTTGATTCCCTTCCAATCCAGGAAGAAGAAATTATCACAAAAGAGAAAAAGGGTATTAGAGAAGGAACAAAGGGTCTTTCCGGCGCCAGAATTATTGAAATATCCAGAATAAAATTAGATCCCGAACAACCAAGGAAAAGTTTAAATCAGAAAAGATTAAATGAATTAGCAGAATCCATTAAAAAACATGGACTCCTACAGCCAATTACCGTTGAATATATAGAAGCTGAAGATTGCTTTAAAATAATCAGTGGCGAGCGCAGATATAAAGCGGCTAAATTATCCGACCTTCAAGAATTGCCCTGTATTATTAAAAATATTGATAGTAACACCCGGCTTATTCATCAGTTAATTGAAAACATCCAAAGGCAGGACCTTCCACCACTTGAAGAAGCAGATTCAATCCAAGCCTTGATCAGTAGAAAAAGAATGGACAACCCAAACTATTCTCAAAGAGAGGCCTCAAGAGAATTAGGACTTCCTAAAAGTTATGTGAATGAAATGCTTTCTTTACTTAAACTTCCTCAGGATATAAAAGAGAGTGTCCGAACATCGGACACAGTGCCAAAATCCTTATTATTGTTGCTTCTCCGGCAAAGTGATGAAAAAAATATAAGGGAATTCTACAGACAAACAAGGGAAGGAAAATTAACGGTTCGAGAAGCAAAAATGAAACTCAAAAAATCTAAAGACAAAAAAGGAAGACCTAAATACTATGAATATAAATTTGAATCTCCTGGAAGAGAGTTTATTTTAAAAATAAAATTTAGAAAATCTGAGGTAGAACAGTCTGAAATAACAGACGCCATTCATCAAGTATTAAATATTCTAAATAAATAATAAAAATACTGGATATAAAAGAGAGTGTCCGAACATCGGATACTAAGGAAAAAACCTTATTATTATTGCTTCTCCGGCACATCATTAAAATAAATAAAGGGGTTTTTAAATAAGTAAAGAAGTTAATAATAGTTTAAAGAAACCTCTATAAAAAAAATAACAAAACCGATCTAAATTTATATTAAGGATTACTGGAGTTTGACTTAAGAAATACTGGAGTTTGACTTAAGAAATACTGGAGTTTGACTTAAGAAATACTGGAGTTTGACTTAAGAAATACTGGAGTTTGACTTAAGAAAAATTCTTATTATCTTTTATTTATAAGGGTTTGCTGAAACATACAATATTAACAATATATATAATAACAACAACAGAGATGTGTTGTTATTATTTAAAATAATTAAAGAGGGAAGAAATGAAAGAATCCGGAGAGGTCATTATAAAAAATAATAACGAAATTGATTTACCAAAGATAATAAATTCCGAAGTAAATTTATTAGTATTCCCATTTTTTGTATTAGAAAGGAAAAGTAAAAAATTAGAAACCGAATATAAAGATATAGTTAAAAGAGGGGGTCAAAAGATAGAGATTATTTGGAATGTCTCTGCAAACCCTAAATATGGTTATCCTGGTCCTTTTGATAGAGAGGTTCACAAGATTATAGAACAGATTATCAGTGAAATTTTAAAAGAAGAAGGGGAAATAAAAAACCCAATATCTTTTTCTATTTATGATCTATGTAATAGGATGGGAATTACCAGTGCCGGGGGAGATAATTATCAACGAATAAAAAAAGCTTTAGAAAAAATAAGAGCAACCACTATAAAATCAGAAGGAGCTTTATATCAAAAAAAAGAAAAGAAATGGATATCAAAAGTTTTTGGAATATACGATGGGGTTATTTTTAGGGGTGAGCAATTAGAAGATGGTACCATTGCAGAAAAAAATTTATTGTATCTGGGTGATATCTATCTCCAGAGCTTAAATTCCTTTTATGTGAAGCCAATCGATTATGATTATTTCAAAAGCCTCAAAAGTAAAATAGCTTCGAGGCTTTATGAAATTTTAGGGGTAAAGTTTTACGGTTTGAGAAATAAGAGAGAAAAATTTATTTGTTACAGATATTCTAAATTATGTCAGCTTCTTCCGGTAACCCCCCATGAGTATATCTCTTTAGCCAAACAACAATTAGACCCAGGCAATAATGAGCTTATTGATACCGGTTTTATTTCAAAATTTGACTGGAGTGAAAACGGAAACAAGGATTGGCTTATATATTACTGGCCAGGAGATAGAGCTAAAGAAGAAATGAAAAGGGCAAAACTAAGGAATATTAATAACCGGGCAGGAGAATATCTACCAGGTCCAAAACCTGTCTGCGTGCGAACACGCACAGGCAGAGAAGAAGTAATAAAATATTCCAAAGAGCAGATTACTTTAATTAATCAATTAGTTGAAATAAATGTTTCTAAAATAACCGCTGAAAATCTAATTAAAAACAATGATCAGGAATTAATAAAAAAATGGATTGAGGCAATTAATTATACGAATGCCGAGGATAAAGCGGCTTATTTAGTGAAGGCCATAAGAGAAAATTGGCAGGTCCCGGAGGAATATTTAAGGGAAAGAAAAGAGGAAGAGCAAAAAGAAGAAAGGGAAAAAATAGAAGTTATTAAAGTAAAACAACAAGAAGAG
>ASPC01000019.1 GCA_000405345.1 Atribacteria bacterium SCGC AAA255-N14 | reverse complement strand
GATTGGGATATCTATCATTATATAGGGGAAAGCTTTTTAAAAACTGTTTTTGTAAGCTTGCCTTACCTCTGGCTAATATTTCTAATCCTATTTACTGGAGTGGCTTATTATAATTTTATTCATACCAAAAGAGGTTATCGATTTAAGTTTATATCAATCCTCTTAATCAGCTTGATAATTAGTGTTACTTTGGGAACCGGCCTTTATTTTAACGGCTTTAGTGAAAGATTAGAAAATGTTTTTTCGGAAAAAATTCCCTATTACAACAAATTAGTTTATTCCTGTGAAGAGCAATGGATGCAGCCTAAAAGAGGGCTTTTAGCGGGGACCATCATAGAGATAGGACTTCCTGAAAATAGTTTTATGCTTATGGATTTAAACAATAGCCGCTGGGAAATTATAGCCAGTAATGTTGTCTGGAAAGGAAAAATTACCCCTGCAACCGGTTTAAAAATAAAACTTATTGGCAAAGTAATAAACGATAATAATTTTGCGGCAATGGAAATAAGACCCTGGCAAGGTAAGAGAAGATTTATGATGGGGGAAAATCGGTAAGTAGTTTATTCTTTACTTCGTTAAATCGAACACTATACCGGGAATCAACTGAAAAAGAGCAGCCGGGAGCTTAAGCTTTAAAAAATCTACCCTATACACTTTCTAGAGCCTGGAGTTCTACGCCATCCTCTCCTTAACTTCTTTCTCTATAATCTCCCAGGCATTCATTGCTTCCATGAGAAAAATTTAAATGAGCAACATCCATAACTCCTGAATCAGCTTCTCTATTTTCTCATAAGAATTACTTATATCCCTAATAGTACATACTATTTTAGTTTTTCCATTATACTAATCATAACCTCTCCTTTATATTAATCAGCTACTTTGCTTTCTTCAATTTACATTATTCTATAAACTTATCTTTAATTTCTCCGAACTCTATTCCTTTTTCAATTACAAAATCTCTTACAGAAACTGATTTCTTATCGGGTATCTTGAAACCGGTAACCTCTTCAAATTTCTCTTCGGTTATCCCGTTATCCAGCAATTCCTGAATAGTGGTACTGCCAGTGACCGCAAGTCCTTCAGCTTCTTCTGCAACTATCTTGGTGAACTCCGAAGCGGTTAAATATTTAGTATCCAGATATTCCAATTTAAAAGTATGTCCCTGCCAATATTCTTTTTCTTCCCCGGTCAGTTTATCGTTCTCTACCAGATAATTCACGGTCTTTTCCGGCAAATAAAAGGTTTCATCAGAAACATAGGGAATTTTCATATAAAGGGAAGTAAAAACTTTAACCGTATCAGTCTCAACAATGTATTCTTCTCCTTCCAGTTCTACCGGCTTAAATATCTCTTTCATATCTTTTAGTTGAAAAAATTCCGGAATGGTATCCGGTCTTAATCCAAAAGCCTCTATAACCGAAGAAGCCGGCAACTGACAGTGTTTTTCAATCTCATCCAAAGTATGTGAACCCCGCATATCAATGACATCGCATATCCCTTCTGCTGTTTTTCTGGGACTTTTTACTCTGGTAGTATTATAAAGATCTAATTCGCTGGCAAGTAAAATACCTCCTCCGATTATAATTATTATGGCTAATAGTATATGTATACTTTTTATCTTCATTTTTTCCCTCCTGAAATACTTTCTTTGTTCTTTCCCTTGGAATCTTTCTCAGAGTTTTCTCGAGAATTCTTTTTTTCTAAAACAGTAAAATTTAAGGTGTTATTAACCGGACAAGTTATCTCATCGGTACATAAAAAACAGCTAATACATTGATGATCAGAAACAACTTTAGAAGTAGAAACATTAATATTCATCGGGCAGACCCGGTCACAAGCTTTACAATTTATACAAGTTTTTTCGTTTCTTTTTAATTTTACAATCCTAAATAAATTAAAAATACCCAGTAATGCTCCAAGTGGACAGAGATACTTACACCAGGGCCTTTCGACAAATAGAGAACCAACTAAAACCAGACCGAGCACCAATAAAGATAATCTGGTAACCTCACTAGACCAGATATTAAAAAGGGCAAAATAAGGGTCAAAATTAGCAAATAACAATTTTCCGGAAATAGCAGTATTGACTACCACCAGTATTAAAATGATATATCTCAGATATCTTAACAGCCTATCCAACTTAAGGGGGATAAAATTATTATATCTCTTTTTAAATATCTTCCTCCCTATCTTACCTATAAATTCTTCAACCGTCCCAAAGGGGCATACCCAACCGCAAAAGACCGGACCAAAGAGCAAGGTTAGAGAGAAGATCAACCACATTAAAGTAAAAGAAGATTGATGAATTTTTTGTATAAAGGCACCTTCGGTAAAGTAAGTGTAGATGGTTACTACCCCTCCGAAGGGGCAGACCGCATGAAGAGAGGGTCTCCCTATCAACAGGGGTAGCAGCCCCTGCTCACTCCGCCACTGATTTAAACTAACCAATATTATTAGGGCAAGGAAAAAAATTTGAACTGCTAATCTTATTAAATATTTATTCTTACTTTGTTTTTTAGACATAAAATGCATGCTCCTTATTATTGAATTAATTTATCTTCACCAAAATACTTTTCTTATAAATTATAGCCCCCCTGCTATACAGAAGGAGAGCTATAATTAAGTGAGTCTTATCTATATTTTTTAAGTTATTTTATGGTCAAATTTAGTCTGTTTTAATTTTTTCTGCAATCTCCATTATCTGATAAGGTGAAAATCTAATTTCTCCTCTTAAATCATCTATGGTGTTGTTAATATTATACTCTTGAGTAAGTTTAAATTCATTCTTAATTCCTTCTAACAATTCGCCAGCATCTATCCCCCAAAGGGCAGCAATATCTTCAATGGTCATCGTCTTCATTTCCATTCCGCTTACATGAGCTTGTAATTCAGAAACATTATCAGAAGAATTTCTTCTCATGCCACTGCCTTTAGGTTTGCCGTCACAGGTTTCATCACATACATAATCCTCATCTTGTCCGTTAGGGATACCATCACCATCATGATCAGGTGCAGCTGCTCTGCGACTCATTTCATTTCCCAAGCCTTCTGTCTGACCAGAAACCTCTTTATCTTGCATGCCATATCTGGGAGTTTCAATATTTCCACTGGATCCCCTTCCCATTCCATACGTTCCATTACTATCTGCCCAAACGATGAGGGTAAAAACTCCTACTGCCAGTGCTATGACCAGTAAGATTGTTCCTCCTTTAAAAATTCTTGTACTTTTCATTCTATTCGTTCCTCCTATTTTTGTTTGTTGACAATATTTTTTTGTCATCCACTTATATATACGCAAAGAGGAGGAGCTTTCTTTCATTATATCTAAAATTTTTTAAGAATCCTTTTTTAAAACAAAAAAGCTCTTCAGCAAATGCCAAAGGGCTGGAAATGGTCAGGCTCCCAGGACAGGACAAAACCACCAGACTTATCTCTTAAACCACTGGCTGCAGAATAGATGCAAAAAGGATCAGAAAAAGCAATTGTTCTAAATACTGTAAGAAATTTTAATTAAAATAAAAATACTCTGTTTATACTAGAAGCCTTATAAATAATCTTCTTATGTAAATTGTAATTTATACTTTTAAATATAATTTAAACCCTTTTTGGCGTGGTATGAATTAAGGGTTTAGCTTATAATCACCCCCAGACCTGAATAGTTTTAAACTGAGTATGATCTGTTAATTTTTGCAGTATTTTTATAACTTCCAAAAAAACATTTAAATCTAATAAAATAAAAAACCGGAAGGAAAACGCAGGGCAAATCTTTCGGTATAGCCATAAAAAAGGGAGCGGAATTTTGGTACAGTGCCAACCTTCCATGTCAGGTACGGAGCCCCGGATTTATCTCTTTTCTTTTTTCAAGAGGCAAGAAAATAGTAAAAATTGTCCCTTTGCCCAACTTACTCTCTACCGAAATATTACCCTTATGTTCATTAATGATATTCTGACAAATCGAGAGACCTAAGCCGGTGCCCTCATCAGAAATAGTAAAAAAGGGCTTGAATATTTTTTTGATATTTTCTTCGGAAATACCTATCCCTGTATCTTTGAATTTTATGATTATTCCCTTTCGGGTAGAATCAAAACTGGTAGTAATATAAAGATCTCCTCCTTTTTTCATTGCCCGCATGGCATTAAAAATCAGGTTTGAAAAAACCTGCTCTAAGAGATCCGGACTAAGCCAGACCCGGGGTAAGTTTGTCTCATATTTTTTAATGATCTTCATATTCTCCGAAGTAATATTATCTAAAATTGTCCCTGGTCTGTCTAATATTTCATTGATATCATGATAGGAAAAATCAGAGCAAGCGGGATGAGATAAATTTAACAAGTTAGCGGTAATCTTGTCTATCCGATTTATATTCCTTTGAATTATCTTTAATTTTTCTATTTGGTATTTATCAGCAGATTTATTTTCTAAATCTTGAGCAATTAGGCTTATTGAAGCTAAAGGATTTCTAACCTCATGGGCCACACCGGAGGCTAATTCTCCGATTAAAGATAAATTTGCCGATTGAATAAGTTGGTCTTGAGCTTCTTTTAACTCCTTGGTTCTTTCTTCAACTTTTAGCTCCAGTTCTTCACTGAACCGTTGCAGTCTCTCTTCTGCCAGCTTGCGCTCCTTCGCCTGTGCAATAATATTACTTAGTGTTCTGAGTAGAGTTATATCCTCTTCTGTCCAGCTTTTTTCCATCTGTACTGCATCAAAACCGATGAATCCTACCAGCCTCAGTTCGTAGGTTATCGGAACGACAAGTACAGACTTGATGTTCTGGGATTGAAGAATCTCCTTTTCGGCGCGGGCTTGGGTCGGCAGGTCATCTACACGCGGGATATATACGATCTCATTACGATTGAGTTTTTCCATCCACCAGGGAAAGGTAGAGGAAGGAAATCCTTGCAAGTGTTCTATTTGCGCTTCAATACCAGGAGCGCACCACTCATGGGTGTTGTCCATTATGGAACCATCGCCAGAGAACAAAAAGAGATAGCTGCGGTCAATATGGCTAAATTGCCCGATGATTTGCAACATTCGGTTTATTTCGTTATCAATCTTATCTAGTGGAATGCCAACGAATCTGGTTGAAATGGCAGCAATAAGTTTTTCCAACTCAATTCGGTAGAGCAGTTTATTCTCTGTCTCTTTGCGCTCAGTGATGTCGGTCGTGTAACCGGCAAGGTAGCGAGGTTTTCCTTCGACAAGTATTGGGAATTTTATAGTTGAATAAAACCGCCCGTTTAATTCTTCTTCCACCTTTATTTGCTTTCCTTCATTTAAGATAAGTAGGTCGTCGGCAAGCATACTTTTTGCAAGGTCAGACGGAAATAGGTCATCCGTGGTTTTGCCAAGCAATTCATGCATCGGTTTCCCTAACATTTTCTCATAATTACTGCTCAATCGAATTGCTTGCATTTTGTCATTTTTAAAAAACACATAATTCGGGCTGTTTTTCAAGAACTGTTGGAATATATTATCACTCTCCTGCAGCGCCTCTTCTACTTGCTTAGATTTATCAATATCCTGAAAGGTACCAACAAGTTTTACTATTTTACCATCTTGATAAACGGCTTTTCCCAGCGACCTCACCCAAATTTTATCTTTGCTGCCGGAAGGAATGAAGAGGGATTCAAGGTCGAACGGTTCGCCTGTTTCCGCAGTTTTCTTCAATGCTTCCTCTAAAGCAGGCCTATATTCAGGGGCATAGAAATTCAGGGCTTCTTCCAGCATAATCTTATTTCCCGGCTCGACTCCGTGAATGCGATAGACCTCTCCCATCCAGGAGACCTCCTGAGTCAAGAGGTCAAGCTCCCAACCTCCGACTTTGGCCATTTTCCCGGTATCGTTTAAAACTTGAACAGTTTTCTTCAAACTTTCTTCCATCAGTTTGCGCTCACTGATATCCTCCATCAAACCAAGGATGTAATCCACGCTACCATTGGATTTCCGAACGCAACCTATGTTAATATTGGTCCAGATTACTCCTCCGTCCTTACGGATAAACCGCTTATCCATAGTATACTGTTCAATTTGACCACAAAGAATACGATTAAATTGTTCTATGTCGGCGGCAAGATCATCAGGGTGGGTCAATTCCTTCCAATTCATGCGGAACAGTTCGTCCCGGGAATACCCCAGGATTGAACAGATCCGGTCATTGACTTCAATCCATCCTTTATCAGGAGAGGTAATGGCAATGCCGTGCAAGGTCAAACTAAAGTAACCTTGGAAGCGGGCTTCACTCTTGCGTACTTCTTCCTCCGCCTGCTTGCGTATGGTGAGGTCGTT
>ASPC01000018.1 GCA_000405345.1 Atribacteria bacterium SCGC AAA255-N14 | reverse complement strand
TGCGAAGAAATATGCAAATAGTCTTCCAGGACCCTTATTCTTCATTACATCCCCGGAAAAAAATAAAAGATATTATTGGTAGTGGACTAAGAACCCACCATTTAGTAAAAAGCGAGGGCGAACTTATAACTAAAGTTGAGGAATTTCTAAATTTAGTGGGTATGGGAGAAGAGCACCTTTATCGTTATCCCCACGAACTTTCCGGAGGGCAGAGACAGAGGGTAGCTATCGCCAGGGCACTCATTTTAAATCCGGAATTTGTAGTTTTGGATGAACCTACTTCTTCTTTGGATGTTTCAGTCCAGGCAGAGATTTTAAATCTATTGAAGAGATTAAGAGAGGAATTGAATCTTACCTATATATTTATTACTCATGACTTATATCTGGCACGGATTATTACCGAAAAGATAGCCATTATGTATCTGGGAAAGATAGCAGAATACGGAGAGACAGAAAATATCTTCGAAAATCCTTTGCACCCCTATACCAAGGCCTTATTTTCAGTCGTCCCCAAACTTGACCCTAAAAAGAGAACCAAAAAAATTATTCTCAAAGGAGAGATCCCCAGTCCTATCAACCCTCCTTTAGGTTGCAGATTTCATACCAGATGTTCGGAAAAAATTGGAGAGATTTGCGAAAAAGTCTTACCACCCTTAAAGGAGATAAAAGATAAACACTTCGTGGCCTGCCATTTGTATGATTAAAAGAATGGTTTTTAATTTTCTTCTTCCTTATATTTAAAGAGAAAATAAAATTTGATGATGTATATTTGTGTTAAAATAAAAAAGCCAAACCTATAAATAAAGTAACCCGATGAAATTTTATTAACCCGAAGGGCAGAATACCACGGGCTTGCCCGTGGATGAATGGTTAGGCGGCGATATGTTACAATTTACTTATGGAAATAAGACTATCAGGACATAGTGCATATCGCACCGAATATCATCTTGTGTGGATACCCAAATATCGCCGCCGTATCCTAAATCCTGGTCTACGGGGGTACTTAAGAAAACTTTTTCCCAAAATTATAAGAAGTCTACCCGGCTGTGAGATTATTGAATATAATTATAATGATCAGTTAGATCATATATACATGTTAATGATTTTACTAAATAAATATTAAGTTTATGAATTAATCATTGATCGCAGAATTAAAGCTCAATCATACAGCAGACTGGGTAAAACCTTTTCTGATTAACCAAGATATATAGTAAGAAAATATATTCTGTTAGATAGGTTATTTTGTTTCAACGATTGGTATAGATGAAAAGAGCATATTGAAATACGTAAGATGGCAAAAAACTCAGGATTTAGGTCAAGCGAAGCTTGATTTGTTTTAAAGTACCACGGGCTTTCCCGTGGGTATCTAGTGCGCCCGGCATGGGTAATAGCTTGGCAGTGAAAGTCTGCTATGGGGTTGGCAGTAGCAACCATTAGCTTAAGACAAGGGTGTCCATCGCGAGGTGGAATCTGAAGGAAGTCGGAGGCAAAACCCCAGCCTGAGGAACACGAATTACATATAAGGCCATACAATCTGGATGAGTTTGATGGTCAAAACAAAATCCAATACTGCCAAAAGATGGTGTGGTAGATGTAGCAGGTAGATGGGGTGAAGGCTATTATTCTTACCTGGGGAGGTCTGACATAGCGATATGTCAGAAGTCAGCAGAAGCCATATTAGCTGGTAACACCAGTGAAGGGCTGAACATGAAGCGAGGGATTAAAATGGTAAGTTCGAGAAACAAATCAAGAAGGCAGAAAACTCATATCAAGAGAGTCTACCCTGAGATGAAAGCGGTGCAACCGTCGACTACTCAGGGAGAGCTGAGTATGTATCCGGCACAAACCAAAGATAAATCCCGCGGAGAACAGAATACCGATTTAATGGAGGAGGTACTATCTAGGCAAAATATGCTAAAAGCATTAAGGAGGGTAGAAAAGAATAAAGGAGCTCCGGGTATAGATAACCTAACAGTAGAAAGCCTTAAATCCTATCTTCGTCAAAACTGGTTATTAATCAAAGAACAATCACTAAAAGGAGAATATAAACCTCAACCTGTTCTACGGGTAGAGATTTCTAAACCAAACGGAGGAAAGAGGCTATTGGGAATACCTACAGTCATTGACCGACTTATCCAACAGGCCCTCCTGCAAACACTGACAGATATCTTTGACCCGGACTTTTCTCCCTTTAGTTTTGGCTTTCGTCCCAATCGCAGGGCACATGATGCAGTAATGAAAGCAAAACAATACCTAGAGGAAGGATATCAGTGGGTAGTAGATTTAGACATAGAGAAATTCTTTGATCATATAAACCACGATATACTTATGGCCAGAGTCGCCCGTAAGGTAAAAGACAAAAGGATACTAAAACTAATCCGTCTCTACCTTCAATCAGGAGTTATGGTAAACGGAGTTAAAGTACAAACCGGAGAAGGGACACCCCAGGGAGGACCCCTAAGCCCTCTGCTTGCCAATATACTCCTTGATGAGCTAGAAAGGAATTAGCAAGAAGAGGCCATAGATTCGTAAGGTATGCCGATGATAGTAATATCTATCTCAAAAGTAAAAGAGCAGGCCAAAGGGTAATGAAAAATATTACTACCTTCTTAAAAGTAAAACTAAGACTAAAAGTTAACTTACAAAAGAGTGCAGTAGATATATCCGATAATAGGAAATTCTTGGGTTTTAATCTCTACCATTACCACGAAGGTATCCGTATTCGCATAGCCCCTCAAACCATTAAAAGTTTTAAGATGAAAATTCGCGAAATAACCTCAAGGAGCAATGGACAAAACATAATAAAACGAATCTTAAGACTAAATCTCTACTTGAGAGGTTGGATACAATATTTCTCTTTATCTGATACCCCCTACATCCTACAAAGATTAGAGGGCTGGATGAGAAGAAGATTGCGGATGTGTCAGTGGAAACAGTGGAAGAAAATCCGTACCAAATACCGTAACCTAATTAATTTAGGGCTTTCAGATTGGGCAGCGCTTAGTTTAGCTAATACCCGCAAAGCTTACTGGCATATTGCTGGTGACTCTTTAAATAGCGCACTACCAAATGCCTATTGGGTTAACCTTGGGCTTATGAGCTTGACAAATCGTTATTGTGAAATTCGTAGTGCTTTGTGAACCGCCGTATACCGAACGGTACGTACGGTGGTGTGAGGGGACGGTAGATAAATTAATTATCTACCTCCTACTCGATCGAAGTTTTCGTTGTTGACAGTAAAGATTGTTTGTGCCCTTGAGCAACAAAGTTATCTTTACAAATTTCATAAGAGGTTAAAATGGGAATAAAAATATTTCACACTGCAGACCTGCATCTGGGAATGCGTTTTGCAGGATACCCGGATGTTCAGGATGAACTTATCAATGCGAGGTATGAAACACTTGAAAATATGGTTAAACTAGCCAACCAGGAAAGTTGTACTCTTTTTGTTATGGCCGGTGATTTGTTTGACCGGACAACGCTTAATGTCAAAGATATTTCCAGGGCTGCCAGGACACTTAATGAGTTTGAGGGTGAACTGGTTGTTATAATGCCTGGTAACCACGATTATTACACTCATGACAGCAATTTGTGGAATGAATTCTCCAAACATGCAGGTGACCGTATTTTAATTCTAAAAAATCCTGATATGTATGACCTTAATAAATATCATTTGAAAATTAAGATTTATGCTGCACCATGCAATGCAAAACACTCGAGTGAGAACATGATCAAGCGGGTTAATTTCCAGAAAAGTTCTGAGGATGATTCAATAAAAATTGGTTTAGCACATGGAAGTCTTGAAAGTGTCTCTCCTGATTTTGATAAAACCTACTATCCCATGACGCAGAAAGAACTGGAATCTTCCGGGCTTGACCTGTGGCTGCTTGGTCATACTCATCTGCCCTGGCCTGAAAATCCGGACAAAAACTCCAGAATTCTCATTCCCGGGACTCCGGAACCTGACGGCTTTGACTGCAAACACCAAGGCAGCGCCTTCATTATTGACCTGGAATCTTCTTCGAACATCAAAGTTTAAAAAGTTAGTACCGGGAAATACCACTTTTCTATCAACCAGGTTTCACTGAATGATGATAACGACATTACTTCAATGAAGCGGAAATATACTGGTGATGAATTCAGCAATGTGGTGTTGCGCCTCATCTTAAAGGGGCGATTGAGAAAGAAAGAGTTAGACCGGGTCGAAGAAGCCATAGACTTAATAAATGATAAGGTGTTGCTTCTTCAAACAGTTAAAGATGAATTGAATGAGTCAATTACCTCTGATCTTATTAACAGTAAATTTACAGAAAATTCATTTCCGCATCAGCTTCTTTTGTCCCTGCTTGAAGAGAAGGAAGAGATATCTTTTAAGTCGCTGCAAAAAGCCTATGACCTAATAAGGGAAGTACGCAATGAAACTTAAGAGCATACAGTTAAAACCATTTGCCGGAATTTCAGACAAAAAAGTTGAATTTTGCCCAGGGCTTACGGTGATACTTGGTCCCAATGAGGCAGGTAAATCTACTTTATTAAATGCCTTAAAATCTGTATTTTTCACCGAGGTTGAATTAACAAAGGTAAGATTTGACAATTTGATGAAAGAATACATGCCGGTAAAAGGTGGAGATACGATTCGAGTTTCTCTTGAATTTCAAACGGAAGGGAAAGATTATTTTCTTGAAAAAACATGGAAACCCGGAAACAGGAAAGGTTCGTCAATTCTTAAATCTCCCGATTTAGGGGAATTTACTACAGATGGAGAAGTATCCAGACTGATAGATGAACTTCTTCCTGCCCATCAGGGTACTGTAAACAATATATTACTAACATGGCAGTCTACGCTGGATAAAACAATGAATATATTACATGATGAAGATGTAAATATCAGGCCGGATCTGGGTGCTATTCTCAGGTCCTCAGTCATGGAAACAGATGGTGTGTCAGTAGAAAAGTTAAGGTCAAGACTTGACCGGGAATATGAAGATTGTTTTCAGCATTGGGATATGGAAAAAGGAGCACCTGAAAATGGTCGGGGCATAAATAATCCTTTCAAAAAAGGTGTAGGAAAGATACTAAAGACCTACTATGAAAAAGAAGGAATCGAAAAAGATTATGATGAAACATACAAGGTAGAAATAGAAATTGATGAAGTAAATAAAAAGATTCAGGACGAGGAAGGCAAGCAAAAGAAAATTAAGGATGAATTAAATCAATATAAGGGCATAAGATCTCAAATACAAGAACGTCAGCAAATAGAAAATGATTTGGAAAAAATTGTTCACGGAATAGAAGAGATAAAAAAGATCAGTAAAGAATGGCCGATTAAAGAAAATTGGCTGTTGATCGAAGTTGGCCCCATAGTTAGCAAAATGGAAGAAAAGAAGAAAAAACTCGAAAAAGAAGAAGATGAATCCCGCCAGAATCAGGAAAACAAAGAATTTCGCAAATGGTTTAAGAACCTGCATAAGCTCCATAAAAAAATAGAAGATGCTGAAAATAAACTTTTCAAAGCTAAAAAGGTAACAGAAGAAGACATTGAATTACTTAAAAATAAAAAACAGGAAGTAAAAGATCTTGAAAATAAAATTAAGGCTTCAAAGCTGACCATATCCTTTTTTGCAAAAAACCAGCAAGTTTTGACACTTAGAGATGTGTCAGAAAAAGAGGAAACTCTTACCTTGGGTCAAGGTGAAAAAATAGAAAAAACCTTCCAGGGTAAGCTGATTTTAGAACACGAGGACTGGAGAATGGAAGTCCAGGCAGGAGAAGGTGAAATAGATAAGCTAATTTGCAAAAAAGAGGAAAAAACAAAAGAAGTCGAAGACGAATTTAAAAGACTTGGAATAGATACCTTTGAAAAAGCTCAATCTACTAATATGGAATACGAAAGACTAAGAGGTGAGGTTGAGTACGCCAAGCGTAGTTTTATAGAAGAGCTTAGGCAAGAAAGATATGAGGAATTAGAAAAAAAATATAAACAGTTGGGGAAAGAAAAACAAGTACGTCCTTTGGAAAAGATATCTGTCGAGCAGGTTCGTCTTGAGTTGGAACTTGAAGATCTTCAAAAGAAAAAGAAGGAAGGATTAGAGCAGATTAAGGACTGGAAAGAAAAATATAAAAGTCACGATGAAATGATTTCCCTGCTTGGGGGCAAACAGCATAAGCAGAAAGAATTAAATATAAAACTGGGAAATCTCGCCGTATTGCCTGATGGATTTGATGATTATAAGAGTTTTTATGATTATATTGACATGCTTAACTATAATGACCGAAAAGTTCAGGAAGAGATTTCAAGTTTACGTGAACAAAAGATTACTATAGAAAGTCAAAAACCTGATCAATCCTCTGAAGAACTTAAGATACAGCTTGGTGAATCAGAACAGAATTTTCAAAGAATACTTCTTGATGGGAAGGCTATAGCACATATAAAAGAAAAAGCAATTGATATACTTGGAAAAATGGATATAAAAACTTATGAAGGATTTCAAAAAAAATTCGTAAAATATTTTATTCATATGTCAGGAAAATCTTTTTACAGAGTTGAAATGGAACAGGACCTCCCTGGAAAATTGATAAAAGATGATGGCTCTTCACTTACCTATAATTTGCTTTCCTTTGGTACAAAAGATACATTTTCTCTAGCACTGCGGCTTACCATGGCAGAATATTTTCTCCAGGATAAATCAGGCTTTCTTATACTTGATGACCCTCTTGTAGACATGGATTTAGGTAGGCAAGCTCTGGCTGCAGGGCAAATTAACGAATTTGCAAAAACCAGACAGGTAATTTTCTTAACCTGCCATCCTCAAACTGCTGAAATGCTAAGTGGCAAATGTATTGAAATGGCTTTATAAGAAATAAAAAAGAATCGTTACTTACAATTTATTGACTATACAAAAATAGTATCATTGAAAAAAAAGCACAGATAACAATGCATTTCATTGGTAGTTATTCTGTTGCGTTGCTTTGTATTGGTGAGTTTTTGCATTATCGAAAAATGTTTGATGTAAGAGAATCAAAGTAGAGCAACAATGTATATTAATAAACAGGTCCTTTACGACATATTACTCGGTGAATTACTTGTATCAAGGAGAAATAATGTAAAAATAGGCAAGATTGGAGATTAAAATATGATTAGAAAAACCGTTAGTTCAAGTAATATACGTTCTATTGGTTATGACGCAAAATTACAAACTTTGGAAATAGAATTTCAAGATGGTGGTATTTACCAATATTTTAATATTTCAGAGTCCATATACAATGCTTTGATGTCTGCATCATCTTATGGTTCGTATTTTCATCGTTATATTAAAGATCAATATCAATGCACAAAAATACAATAAGGTGGTCAACTTGACAGAATTGTCCCTTGGCAATTATAGACAAAATAAGAAAATGAGTTAATCGTTTTATGTTGATGATGTTTAAATTGATATATCAGAATTAAGAAAAATCGGTATATAAGACTAAAAAAATGAATTTATGTATTAATTTAGGAGGTAAGGAAATAAGATGAAAATACGTAAGCTTATCATACACAACTGGCGATCAATTCATGAACTATCTTTATCTGCTGAAGACTTGATGATTTTTATAGGGCAAAACAACCACGGCAAGTCGAACATTTTATCAGCAATTCTTTCCGGTATAATAATCATTGTATGGGTCAATTAAAAACTTAATTATTTAATCTTCTCCAATAACCTGTTTACTTCATTAATATAGAAATATTCAGGGTCAAACTTCCTGCCACCGGTATCTTTTTCTGCCCAAACTAACATATCGTCATATTCTGGGTGCTTTGGGTCATTTATAGCTTCAAGAAACATTTCATAACCACCCGTTCCACCAACATCTTCTGGTGGTCTATGTCGTTCCCCTACAAGACACATTGGGTAGTGTAAACCCTTTTTTGCGTCCATAGTTTTTTCTACTATAATTTTATGCTCCCAGTTATCCCCAAAATCATAGGTATAAATAAACCCTGCTCCTTCTTTCATAAATTCATCAATCTTAAGCCTCTTTGCATTTTTCTCAGGCACTCCATACAATTCAGCCGGAGCCCAAGTAGGGTCTGGAATATGCACTACAAAATCCTTGAAATCAAAGTTGAAAAGATGGTAGCTTTGCCAGCCAAATGCCGCCTGGATAATTTTATGAAATTTATGAAAGGTAATATTTGAAGGTATAATCAACCTCCGCCAGATTGCGGGTTCTATATACATAATTGTTACTTTTACTTGATATACTTTAGACATTTACAGGCTCCTTCCAAATTATTAATACATGTCAAAGGGACGGTCTGACGTCAGACTGTGTGAAAAGTCACCTTTTGGGTAAAGTATACTTTAGCTTTCACACGCTCTGACGGTTCTTTGTCATATTATAATTGCTAAATAAGCTATCTACTCAGCATTTTATATATAGGTTTTATCATTGCTAAGACAAAAATCACCCCATACCAATACCAATCTAAACTAAGTAGTGGCTTCCAAAACTTTGCTATGATTAAAATAAAAGCAGCAGAACTTAATTGAATTAACTTTATGTCAATCAAATCACATTTTTTTATTTTTGAATCCACCAAACTTTTAAAGCTCACTTTATATCACCTCTTTTGGCTTTATTTAAAGAAGAACTCTATTACCCATCATAAAATCATCATATTATATTATTTCTACATTATCTTACTTATTTCCTTTAATACATTATACCAAAGGAGGTACTTAATCATGCAATTTAATCACCAAATACCTGGAATAAGACGACACTTCACCTCTTTAGAATATTCAGCATATAGGTACAGAGGAGGTTCTCTGTACCTATAAAGATGGCATCGAGTATTCCTGTTTCCCTAAGTTCTTCATCTAAAAATTCTCTTACACCTTTTCTGTCAAGCAAGATGCTTCCTCCTATCATTGATTAAATTATATTTGGGACAAATTCTCAACATTTAATATTCCGAAACTCCCACTTAAAAAACCAGCTAACGTCCCCCTTCCTACTCCGCTAACAATCAATCCTGCAATAAAGCCAGCAAGAAGTGAGCCGAATAAAGGAATACAACCCAACAAAGCCGTAGCTATAATCCCACTACTACTCCCCAGAACATATTGACCTCCTTTTTTCTTTCCCCTCTCGAAAAAAGCTTTCCATTTTCTATTTTCTATATTATTTTTAAAACAAATTAAAAATCTAATCTCGTATTTTCTTTTAAGTTATTTTTAATTCTAAATTTTTCCATTTTTTCGTGGAATTTATTGCCCCCATAATAACCTGCAAATCCTTATACCCTTCGTAAAATGAACTTCT